>JAEZDB010000356.1 GCA_023429855.1 Actinomycetes bacterium | reverse complement strand
GGCCGCGGCATCGCCGCGGACGTACCAGGTCGACCGCGCCAACCGGCTCCCCGGTCTAGGGATGCGGGTCTTGCGAGAGCGCGAGCACGTCGGTCGTGGCCACCTGCGCACCCGACAAGGTCTGCCCGGCTGCGATGACTGCCGGCAGCGCCGCCAGCGCACAGCGTCATACGGTCGAGCCGGCAACGAAGACCACCACGGCGATCGCGGCCGTCAGCCGGATCACCCCATCGATCGCGTCGTACAGATGGTGCAGTGCATCTCTCATGCGCCCGTCGGCGAGGGCCACTGCCGCGTCAGCGAGTCCCTCGGCGACATCGACGAGCGCCCCGCCCGTCGACACCCCACGCGGCTCTCACCCATCCGCTGAGCGTGTCGAACAGCCCGTCGGAGTCCCGCAAGTCGCCTAGCCCGATGTGATGCAAGGCGATCCACGTCGCACCCATCAGCTGCATCTCGTAGTCGACGAGCGCAGCGTGCTCCTCGCGACTGAGCGCCAACCCGGCCACCGCGTGCGAGTGAGCGTGCTCGGCTGCGTCCAGCCGCACCCGGGCGGACCACAGCCGCGGCTCGAGCGAACCGAGTTGACTCGCGGTCAGCGGGTCGATGCCGGCGCCTGCCCGAGCAACCGCGTGCTGGCGCTCCAGAGCCGAGACCGCGCTCCGCGACATCACCAGCGCGGAGCGGGCACTCTCGATCGCCTCCGAGCGTGAACTCGCGCGCGCGAGCGCGGCGAGTCCTTCGGTTTGAAGCGCCTGAAGTCGATCGGCGCGAGCGGAAAATATCTGCGCCAGCGATGCCAGCACCGGTGGCAGCTCGTCGAGCGACCCGCCGACGCCCTCGATCACCGCCGCGACCGCGAGACCCGTCAACCCGCGAAACTGCGCGTCCCCTGCCGCCAACGATGCGAACCCAGCGCGGCACGCGTCGCCGCCTCACCGATCCGCCCCGCCTCGCTCGCCGCACCCAGGTAGTTGTCGGGCTCTCCAGCCACCGGCTCGCCGAGCCCCGCGATCACCTCACTCCAACTGAAGGCCGTCCCGCGAGGATGCACACACAACGAAGTGACCGACGACGGGCCGGGCACTTGCCCCGCCCACGTACCGGTCAGGCTTCGCTGCATGCCGATGTCGCATCGCGGGTCAAAGATGGCCGAGTGGCTGGACGGTCTGCCGCCGACATCCGGGACTAGCGCTGAGCAGGTCAAGGAGATGATGGCGTCTGCCACACAACGAAGGTCGCATACGGATTGCTCCACACGATCGAACCGCCGCGTTCGCGAAGCTCGACGTCGTCCGGCAGGGACAGTACATATGTCGGCAGGGCATCGAGATCCGCCGATTTGAACTCATAGCCGGAAAGCCAGAATTGGTAGGACTGGACACTGCGCTGAAGTACGGGGTCGCTCAGCTCAATCGATGCGTCGTAGTGACGAACACCAATAGTCGAACCGGTGGGAACGAAGCCGGCAATCACCGACGGCAGGCCGCGTCGATCGTCGAGTCCACGCATCTGCGGTCCGTAGTAACGCATGTTGCCGACGGAAAGCAGTATCGCTGCCGTGAGGCAGGGAAGAAGCCAAGCCAACCTCGTTCTGGTCGATGCGACGAGCAGGCCGAAACCGGCCAGCGCGACAAGCCCTATGATGAATACCTCGAGTGACGGGCCTCCAGCTATTGCTACAACCGCCGGCACCATCGAGAACACCAACCACCCATAGCGAAGTTCGTCTCCGTGAAAGGCGCCTACCCAAAGCGTGGTCAGGAGGATCACCGACACCGGCGTGGCACAGATCCGAACGACCTGGCCCCAGGACACCGCACCGAGACCGAGCACGGTGGCCGCACCAACCCCGAGCACAATGGGCATGACGGCATCGTTGTAGCGCCCATAAATGACGAAGTCCGCACGGCCCTGACGGCCTGACATGAAGAGTACGGAGGTCGCGAACATGGCTGTGACCAGAACACAAATGACGACCGCGTGTTGTCTGGTGAGCTGTGGTTTGCGAGCATTGGACAACCAGAGTGATCGGAGGATCACATTCCCTCCCACGATCGCGATTCCAAGCGTTCCAGCAGCGAGGTACCAGGTCTGACCTACCAACGTGTGGAATACATGCTGGGGCGGCCATGCCCTTCCCAGCGTCGAGCGAACAGAGTTCTGCGCCGAGGGGTGTTCCCACACGTTGCTCGTCACCCAACGCGTGTAGGCCTCCACTGCTCCGAACGAGGCGATCGCAAAGCTGACCACGCAGACCGTCTGTCGCAACCCCCTGCGCCAGATCGCAGCGAGCGCGCCGACCGTCACGACGAAAGCGATGGGCAACATGCGGTCGTGGAAGAGGTAGCCCAGCGATGCGACGCCTTGAAGCGTGAGCACAGACCCAAGTCGAGGTTGTTCAGCGACATCGAGAGCCAGCCAAACCACGGCGAGGAACGCCGCGGATACGGCAGCGTCACCCCAGACGAATGCGGAACCGGAGATGGACGCAGGCAGCAAACTGATGACGACAGCTACACACCGCGCCCTGCCAGGCGAGCACTGAGTGACCCTGGCAAGCAAACGCCCAAGTAGGGCGGCGGCCACTCCCCCGAACAGACAGTTGACAGCGAGCGCTGAGCGGAAAAGCGTGTGTTGGTCAGCCCCAAGCGCTTCGATGGGTGCAAGAAGAGTTCCGAGGCCGGGTTGCCACGTCGGTATGTCGAAGAGTGACCATCTGCCCCGTCCGCTCAAGAACCGACTGATCGCAAACTGAGCCGACTCGTCGACGGTCAAGCTCGGCGGGCGCCAGATGACCATTGCGAGCCTGCCGGCTAGGACGGTCAGCACGATTGCGACGTCAGCAAGCACGCCGGCGGCCAGACCTCCGGCCCCGAGCGCACTCCGTCTCAGAGAGACAGACCGTGCTTGCCACGTGTCAGCCGGTTGAGCTGCTGCGTGATTGAGCACCGTCATGCAGGGTCCAACTGCCACAGTACGTGATGAACATCCGGGTGAGACCAGACGATCGTTGCTCGTTCGGCGAGATGCGGGTCATCGGGGACCGACAGCGTGTACTCGGGCGGTTGACCGGAGTCACTGACCAAGACGAATTGAGTCTCCGGAAGGTGAAACTGGTAGCTCTGCGCGAGGATGGAGACGAACGTCGGATCCACGAAAAATCCATTGTATGAGAGCCGAAAGCCAAGGTCTTTGCCTTCCGGAATGACGTCGGACACCTCCGTGATCGAAACATATGTCGCTGCGCGCCGCTCTGCGTCCGATCGCGGAAGAAGGGTTCGTGCATTTCCAACGACACATAGAGCGATCAAGAGACATACGGCAAGTGGTCGGCCGTAAGGTTGTAGCACGAGGACGCCACAAAGAGCGACAATCAACATTACGGCCATCAGACCAATCCGAGCTGGCTGCAGCGCGCTATACCCCGTAAACGCCGTAAGTCCTGAGACCATCAGGTAAGTGGCGCGCGCACCTCGCACCGCGGGGCCCAACCACAATTCGACCGCAAGTGTCAACGCTAGCGTCACCCCCAAAGGAACCAGGCAGAGGCGGGCAAGGTCCGCAGGCCGACCGTGCCGCCGGGCCCAGATCGTGCCAGCTCCGACGACAAGCAATGGCCAGACGACATCATCATTGTAGCGCCCGTAGACGAGGAAGTCCCCTCGCTCGTCTCGGCCCGCCATGAATACCACCGAGGTGAGGCCCATGGACGCCGTCATCACGCCAATCACCACGGCGTGCGAGCGGAGTATGCCGCTGCGACCGGTCATCCGTCGCAGGGCATGTCCAACGGCCACCGCACCTGTCACCGGAAGGCCCAGCCACGACACGGCTTGATACCAGGCCTGGCCGAGCGCTGCTCGGGCGATCCCTCGGGGGTCACCGAGATGACGCACCATCGTCCCAATACCGTTTGTTCCGCTAGGCCCGTGCCAGAGCTCACTCACCAGCCAACTCGAATACGCCCGTACTGCGAAGGTGCCGGCAAGTGAGAGCATCCAAAGAACGGTAAGAAGCCGCCATTGGCGCCGGCGTAGGGCCTCGATGGATGCAATCACCATCACCCCTCCGATTGCCGGAAGCATGCGCGAGTGGAAGAGATACCCGACAACGGCAGCGCCAACCGCAGCAACCGGCCACCGCCACGCGCAGTCAGTGGAGGAATTTAGGAGGAACAGTGTCGCTGCGAGAAATGACAAGGTGACCGCCGGATCCGACCAGGCGGAGGCGGACAGCGGGGTGGTGGCGGGGGCAAGCGCGATCAACGATGCTGCGACATACGCACCAGCCCCCGGCAGGACGCGAAGGCTTCGAGCGATGCGCACCAAGACGAGGGCGGACATCGCAGCGAAAAGGGCATTGAGTAACAACGCGGCGCGGTAGACGACGCCGGCGTCGGCGGTGAAAAAATTGATCGGGGCAAGCATCGTGCCGAGCCCCGGCTGATACGTCGGTGCGTGCGCCATCAACCAGTGCCCTCGACCGCTTAGAAGGCGAGCCACAGCGAGTTGGGATGGCTCGTCAAACATCACACGAGGCATGCGGGCGACCATCCCGTACGCGGCCCGCGCCACGAAGACGACCGTGAGCAGTAGAACGCTTGGCAACCACCGGCGGTGCGACGAGCCGGAGCGCAATTCGATAGGTTTCGTCGACGGGGCTACAGGAGAGTTGGACGCTGCGGGCGGCTGGTGGTCGTGAGAGCGAGACAGAGTGATCATGGCGAGAGCGCAGGCGCGGGAGTCGAGTTGACCATCGAACGCGAGCGTGCCCCGGC
>JAEZDB010000114.1 GCA_023429855.1 Actinomycetes bacterium | reverse complement strand
GCCCTCGGCTTCGGCGCGCGCGGCGGCCTCCGCACGCGCGGCCATACGCTCGGCTGCGCGCTGCGCGGCGGCCGTGAGCGGTGGAAGTTCGTCCGCCATGGAACGCTGGATCGTAGGCGCTCGCCCTGTCGAAGGTTGCATCGACCGGTGTGAGATAGCGACGTCTCGCGCGAACGGTAACGAGCTGCCGCGCAGGCGCGCCGCAGAACCGGCGCCAGCGCGCTATCGTTCGCCGTCGCTCTATGGCAAACATTGCATCCCAGAAGAAGCGCATCCTGCGCAGCGAGCGTGAGCGGCTTGAGAACAAGCGCTACACCTCGTCGATCAAGACTTACTTCCGTCGCCTCGAGGCCGACGTCGCCGCTGGCGACGACGCCAAGGCCGGCGAGTCCTTCCGCCTCCTGCAGAAGACGATCGACAAGGCCGTCAAGCGCGGCGCGCTGCACAAGAACACTGGCGCTCGCAAGAAGTCCCGCGCGGTTCGCATCCGCCGCGGCGTTAGCGCCTAACCCGCGCTCCGCAAGGACCCCAGATTTTGCGCCCGGCTGGTCCGGGCGCTTTTTCGTTCTCTGGTCACTTGCGGCTCGGCCGGGCCTGCCCGTTAGGCAGTGTCGAATTACGCCCTCGCGAGGGTGTTGTTCACAGCGCAGGCGCGCCGCTTCACGCCCCCTAATGGCTGTGCACTCTTACCGCGAAGCAGTCGCCGGCGGGCGGAAGAGCTGGTGGATCACCATCACGTCGGGGTCGCTCGCGGCGCCGCCGCGACTGGCGAACTCCAGTGCGGAGAGGCGCATCACGAGGGCGTCGAGCCAGGCCCGGTCAGCACGCGCGGCTTCTTGGACGCGTTTGCCGCGCGCCCACGGCGGCCCCTTGACCGACGCTTCGACCGCTTGGCGCGACTCGCCAGCCGCGAGCCGCACCGACAGGTCGCGCAGTTCGCGGGCGCGCTGCTGGACCATCATCAGCAGCCGGATCGCCGACTCGCCGCGGCCCGTGAGCTCAAGCATCAGCCGCAGCGCCTGCTGCTCGTTGCCGGCGACGAGCGCGTCGACCAGCGGCCAGGCCACGAGGTCGGCGTCGTCGCCGACAAACGGGGCAACGTCGGACGCACCGAGCCGCGCGCCGGGCTCGGTACCGAGCGCAAGGACTTCAAGCACGCGGGTCAGCCGCGACGGGCGGCGGCCGATGCGGTTGCCGATCAGGTCGGCGGCCTCGCGGTCGAGGTCGATCTGGCGACCCGCGGCCTCGCGCATGATCCAGCCGCCGAGGTTCTTCTCCTCCGGCAGCTTCACGTTGACCACGTCGCCGCCGGCTTTGCTCACGGCCTCGATCAGCGAGGGCGGCGCAGGCTTGCTCTTCTCCTCGCGGGCGAAGAAGGCGATCGTGGTGGCGGGGTCGATCGACGCGATTGCGGGCACGAGCCGTTCCTTGACGTCCTTGTCTTTCCACTTCTGGACGTCGTCGACGATCACCACGCGATGCTCGGTGCCCAGCGTGAGTGCAGCCAGCGCCGCGGCGGCGCCGTCGGGCGTGGAGCGGTCGCCTTCGAGGAACTCGAGATCGGCGCCCAGGCGCTGGGCGAGTCCGCGCAGGTTGGCGCGGCGCTCGGCGAGCTTGCCGTGGTCGTCTCCGTGGAGCAGGTAGGCCGGCTTCAGACTCGCCACCCCGCAGACGGTAGAGCACGCGGCTCCCCCACCGCGTCGCGTCGCGGGCGACCGCGCCGGGTGCAGGCTGAACGTGCGCGGAGCAGACGTGTCTCCCTGCCCGTCGCCGGATAGATTGCCGCCATGCAGACCATCGCCGAGGGTGTGATCCGGATTCCGCTGGCGCCGCGGGCGATGCTCAACGCCTACCTCATCGACGACCGGATCCTCGTCGACACCGGCATGCCGCATCAGCGCAAGCGGCTCCTGCGTCAGCTGCGCGACGTCGACGTGGAGCGCATCGTGCTGACCCACGCGCACGTCGACCACGCCGGCACCGTGGCGGGCGTGTCGGCCGAGAAGGGCGCCGAGGTGCTCTGCGGCGCCGCCGACCTCGCCGATCTCGCGGCGGGCGTCTCGCCGCCCATCAAGCTCGGCCGCCCGATGATTCCGATCCAGCGCGGCTTCGTGCGCTATCGCGGCCTGCGCGCGTCGCCGCTCGAAGACGGCCAGGACGTCGGCGGTGGCTTCGTCGCGGTGCAGACCCGGGGGCATTCCCCCGGCCACCATTCGCTGTGGCGCGAGCGGGACGGCGTGCTCATCTCCGGCGACGCGCTGATGGGCATCTCGACGGGCTTTCGGACCGGCGTCTTCCGGCCGATCGGCGCGCTGCGCCCCGACGAGGAGAGCTGCAACCGCTCGATCCAGCGGCTTGCCGAGCTGCGCCCCAAGGTGATCGCGTTCGGGCACGGCCCGCCCCTCACCCTCGACGCGGCCCACCAGCTCTCGGCCCTCGCGCAGATGCTGCGCTGACAGCCGACGCAGCCTCGGGTGGGATGATCCTCAGATGCGCGTGCTGCTGAACATCATCTGGCTCGTCTTCGGCGGCTTCTGGCTGGCGATCGGCTACGGCGTCGCCGCGATCATCTGCTTCATCCTGATCGTCACGATTCCGTTCGGGATCGCCTCGGGACGCATGGCGCTCTACGCCCTATGGCCCTTCGGCCGCACCATCGAGCGCCGCGGCGACGCTGGTGCTGCGTCGACGATCGGCAACGTCCTGTGGTTCGTGCTCTGCGGCTGGTGGCTCGCCCTCGGCCACCTGATCTCGGGTGTCGCCATGTGCCTCACGATCATCGGGATCCCGCTCGGCCTCGCCAACTTCAAGATGATCCCGATCTCGTTTACGCCGCTCGGCCGCGAGATCGTCCCCTCTGGCCAGCCCGGCGTGCACGTCGGTTAGGGCAGCGCCGCGTCGCCGGAGCTGGCCGAGCGCGCCGCACAGGGTTCACCGCTCGCGGCGCGCCACCACCTCCCCTCGTGGTCCGGATCGCAGGTCGACGGTGCCGGTCTGGTCGGTCCGCAGCACCGGGGTGCCCGCCGCTCGCAACGCGCCGAGCGCCTGCTCCGTCGGGTGCCCGTAGCCGTTGTGCAAGCCGACGCTGATCAGCACCAGCTGCGGGCGAACCCGGCTGAGCGTTTCCGGGAGTGCCTGGTCGCTACTGCCGTGGTGGCTGGCGACGAGCACGTCGGTTCGGAGCAGGTTCGGCAGATCACGCAGCACGTTCCCTTCGGCGTCGGCCGGCAGCAGCGCCCTGAGCTGCCCGACCCGCGCCTCGACCACGGCCGCGCGGTCGTTCGGATCGCCGGGACGCCGCGCCGCAGCACGCGTGGGCCAGCGGAGCCGCAGCGCGACCCGTCCGAACGCCATGCGCTGCCCAGCTCGCGCAGGGACGACCCGCACGCCACGGCGCCGTGCGGCCCGGATCGCCGCATCGTGGGTCGGGCCGCCGCCGGGATCGCCGCCGTCGAGGACGAGGTCGGTCGGGAACGCCGCGATGACCGCCGCCGCACCGCCGTCGTGGTCGGCGGCCGGGTGGCTAAGGATCACGGCCCGCAGGCGCCGTACGCCGGTCTTGCGGAGTTTGCGGACAAGCCCGCCGTCGACCGGGCCGGCGTCGACCAGCACGCCCTCCGATCCGTCTTGCAGCAGCGCCGCGTTGCCCTGGCCGATGTCGAGTACTAGCAGGCGAGGCTCGTCCGGCGCTTGCGGGACGGCCAAGATCAGCGCGGCCAGCACGACGGCCCCGAGGGCTGCGGTGACGGCGACCGGCGGGCGAACGACGGCCAGCAGCGCGAGCGCGACCACGATCGCCGCCACCTCCGGCGGCGTGACCACGGCATGCGTGCGGGCGCTGGCCCACGACGCGATCCCGAGCGTGAGACCCGCCGCGACGCCAGCGGGCGCTGCGGCGACGCCGGCCGCAGCTGGGGCGAGCGTCGCGAGCACTGCGGCGACCGTCCCGCTCCAGACGATCAGCCCGACGAGCGGGAGCACGAGCGTGTTGGCGACCAAGCCGATCAGCGACAGCTCACCGAACGTCGTGAGCATGATCGGCGCCGTCGCGACGGTCGCCACGAG
>JAEZDB010000091.1 GCA_023429855.1 Actinomycetes bacterium | reverse complement strand
CCCGGGGCGCGCCCGGGACGCCGTGCCGCGGCGCGGCCCCGGTCGAGCCGACGCCGCCTGGCGCTCCGGTGCCGAGCGAGACCACGCAGACCTCGGTCAAGCTCACCTGGGAGCCTTCAACCGACCTCGACGGCGAAGTCGTCAGCTACGACGTCTACCGCGACGACGTGAAGGTCGGCTCGTCGACCACGAACACGTTCACCGCGACCGGGCTCACCGCTGGCTCGACCTACGCGTTCCGCATCGTCGCGATCGACAACGACGGCCAGCAGGCGTTCGGCGAGTCCGCGGTCATCAAGACGCCGACCAACCCGCTGCCGCCGCCGACGATCAAGTACGCGTACGGGCTCGCCGGCTCCACCACGCTCAAGACGCTGACAAAGGGCACGCTCGCCCTGAAGGGCTCGATCAGCGCCGAACTCACCATCGCGACCGGTGCGTTCACTGCCGACCTCACGCTGGCTGACACGTCGGGCCGCCTCGTCGCCGCTGGGTTCCTGCCGGTGACGGCGAAGGTCGCCTTTGCCCCGTCGGGCAAGACGACGGGAACGCTGGTCGACGGGGTGCTGAAGACCAACTCGAAGGTCCGCATCAAGGTCAAGGAGATCAAGTTGTTCGGGGCAATCCCGCTGGCCGGTGGCAACAGCTGCCAAACGCGGCAGCTGAGCGACATCAACCTGCAATCCACACAGGACGAGTTCAAGCCGCTCGAGGGCGGCCCGATCGCCGGCACCTACAAGATCAGCGACCTCAACGGCTGCGGCGCACTCAACGGCCTCGTCTCCCCGCTGACCGCCGGCGGCGGCAATACGATCGCGCTGAACCTCGCGCCGAGCCCGACGGCGTAGCGACTAGGGCGCCGGCGCCTGCAGCAGGCGCTCGCCGAGGCCCAGCGCCTCGGTCACAACCTCAGGACCGAGGGCCTCGCCATCCTGCCGGGTGGCGAGGCCCGCCAGGCCCCACCAGAGCGCGAGCAGCGAGGCGAGCACCACGGGGACCGACACGTCGGTCCGGTCGCGGAGGGCCTCGTCGAGGTCGTCGCGCAGGCGATGCAGAATGCCGTCGAGACGGCGGAGGGCCCGCGTCGCCGCCGGGTCGACGGGATCGAACGGATGCGCCTCGGGCACCGGCGCGAGCGATCGACGTACGAGCACGCGGAACACGATGGGCTCTTCGATCGCCAGACGGACGCAGGCCGCACCGAGTGCGGCCACGCGCGACTCAGGCGCCGTCGCCGCACCCGCCTCGGCGAACTCCGCGTCGCGGGCGGAGAGGGTCTCATCGACCAGCGCGAGCGCCAGGAGCTCCTTGCTGCCGAAGTGACCGTAGATCGAGCCGACCGCGACGCCTGCGCGGCGAGCGATCTGCGCGATGGTCGTCGTTTCGAGGCCGCCTTCGGCCCACGCCTCACGCGCTGCGGCGAGGATCACGCCACGGGTGCGGGCACGTCGGGGATCGATAGAGAGAGGGCGGGGGCTCACGAGACGGGGCAACGACAGCGCCACGCTTCGCGGCAGGAACGCATCGGACCACAACGTTACATTGAATCGCGACAAGGTTCAGCCCGCCTCGTCGCACTACCGAGGGACGTTCAGTCCGTAAGTCTCGGCGCAGGAGCGAAAAGGCCCACTGGATTACGACATCAATTGGTGTTACGTTAACCGGCGTCGCGTGCAACGCGACCTCCCCGCGTCCCACGGGGACCGCTCTGACTCCGCGGTGATCGGCCCGGTGGTCGGGCTCCGCCGAAGCACCTCGGAAGCCAAAGGACAGGTGGCAACCGAATCCGTGCGGCGGCGCCCGACCACCGGCGCCTTCAGCCTCCCCGTAGGATGGCCGCGTGGCCGACCTCACGATCGACGAACTCGCTCGCCAGGCTGGGATCTCGGTGCGGAACGTCCGCAGCCACCACTCGCGCGGACTGCTGCCACCACCGGAGGTTCGCGGACGCACCGGCTATTACGGCGAGGAGCACCTCGAGCGCCTGCGCCTCATCCAGGAGCTTCAGGCCGACGGCCTCCCGCTGCGCCTCGTCGAGCGGCTGCTCACGTCTGACGCCGACACCGCCAGCCGTCTCGTCGCGCTGCGTCGCACGGTGATGTCGCCGCTCGAGCAGCCGGCCGAGCCGGTGGTCGTCACCATCGCTGAGCTCAGCGAGCGCTTCGGCGAGATCGACAACGAGTCGCTCCAGGGCGCCGTCGCCCTCGGCGCCCTCCTGCCGCGCGTCGACGGCACCTTCCAGACCCCGCTGCCCGGCCTGCTCGACACCGCCGAGGAGGTGATGCGCCACGGCGTGTCGCTGCCCGCGGCGCTGCAGGTCGCGCAGGAGGTGCGCCACCTCTGCGACGAGGCGGCGCGCTCGTTCGTCGAGCTGATCATGAACGAGGTGTGGACGCCGTTTGACGAGCGCGGCCGCCCCGAGCCGGAGTGGCCGGTCATCGCCTCGGCGATCGATGCCGTCCGACCGCTGGCCAGCGAGATCTTCATGCAGCTGCTGCCTCTCTCGATCGGCCAGGCCATCGAGCGAGCGTTCGGCGAGGAGCTGCGCGAAGAGGCCGAACACGCCGGCGAGAACGCCTAAGGGCGCGCGCAGCGCGCCATCTGTGCGCGGGTTTGCGCGCTCGACCGGCGGGCCGGTGTACATTCGGCGGAATGAGCCTTCCGCCTGAAGACTCCTGGAGCGGACTGTCGGCCACCGACAAGCGCGCCCGCGTGCTGGCGGTGGCCGGTGAGCTGTTCGGGCGCGAGGGCGTGAGCTTTCCGATGCCCGAGCTCGCCAAGGCGCTCGGCATCGGCGTCGGCAGCCTCTACCGCCAGTTCGGGACGAAGGACGACGTGCTCGCCGCACTCGTCGTCGAGCGCCTCGACCGTTTCGAAGCGCAGTTCACGGCGGCCGCAGGCACCGACGATCCCGCTGCCGCGCTGATGCGCGTGATCTCGCAGACCTTCCACCTCACGATCCAGGACCGGATCGCAAAGATCGCGTTCGAACTTGCCCTCGACCGACCTGAGGTCGCGGAGTCTCGCGCTCGCACCGTGGCCGCGCTGCAGCGCCTCGTCGACGAGGCCAAGGCCGTCGGCGCCGTGCGTGACGACGCCGACGCGATCGACCTGCGGATCATGTTCCGACTGGCCCGCGAGGCCGAGCGCATCGCACCCGGTGGCGGTGCCCGCTTGGTGCAGCTCGTCGTCGACGGCCTGAGGAACCCCGGGCCGACGCTCGAAGAGAGCTTCACGGCCCCCTAGGCGCGCCGGCTCGCGGATCGTCGCGAGCTAGCTCGGACGTAGGAGGTCGCCGACGCCCGCCGCGTCCGGGAAGACATGATGGATGTGCGGAAGCTCGCCGAAGGCGCGGTCAGCCGAGACCACGGTCGCTGACTTGCCATGCGCCGTCTCGGCCGCGGCGGCCGCGAGCACCGCGTCGAAGGCGCCGATCTGGCGGGCATCGGCGAACACGCGCAACCCTGCGCGCAGCGTTGACTCACGCACCTCGATGAGCGGAGCGAGGAGATCCGCGAAGTCAGCGGCATGCAACGCGGCGTCGGCCCGGTCGCGTCGCCGCGCCCGCACATGCGCGAACTCTTGGATGACTTCCACGGTCGTCGTCGCCACGATCGCTCCATTGGCGACGGCGCGGACCAGCTCCTGACACGAGTCGCGGAGCCCATGGTCGCCGCCTACCGCGTAGACCAGGACGGTGGTGTCGAGCACGATCACCCGCGCCGGCCTCGGAGCTCCTCCAGCTCGGCGAGCAGCTCGGGCACGCCTGGCACGGGCATCGGCTCGGCGGAGAGCAGTCGAGCACCGGCGCTTTGCCTGCGCGCATCCGGTGCGCCCAGCCCGCGGTCGAGCGCCTCCCGGACCACGGCACCCACGGAGATGCCGCGCTCTCGGGCGACCGCCAGGAGCCGCTCGTGGCGCTCGTCGTCGATGAGGACCTGCAGGCGTCGCTGCAACATACTCATACGGTAGCAGGTGCAGGTCGACGGCTTCGGTGGCAGACTGCTCGCATGGCACCCCTGCTCGACCTCCCGCCCGGCCTCACCTCCCGTCCGCTCACGCTGGCCGACGCCGCAGCGGTCACCGCCTTGATCGTCGCCGAGGAGCTGGAAGACCTCGGCACCGCGGCGATCGACGAGGCCGACATCCTCGGCTTCTGGGGGCGGCCGTCGTTCGACCTGGGCGCGAGCACCGTCGGCGCGTTCGACGGTCAGACGCTGGTCGCCTACGCCGAGCTGGTCGACGAGGTGTTCGCCGCCGCCGCCGTCCACCCGACGTGGCGGCGACGCGGCCTGGGGACCGCCCTGGCGGCGTGGATCCGCGCCGTCGCCCGCGACCGCGGCCTCGAGCAGATCGGCACGCAGGTCGCTGAGGGTCGCCAGGCGACCGACTCCTCGCATCGCTCGGCTACGCCGCCCGCTATACCGCCTGGGACCTCGCGCTACCGACGCGCGAGGCGCTCGTCGACGCCGAACCCCCGCTCGGCTACGCGCTGCGGGCGGCTGCGTCCGACGAGGTCGAGGCGTGCTGGACCCTCGTCGAGGACGCGTTCCTGGAGTGGGCCGCACGGGAGCGTCGCTCCCTCGCCGACTGGACCGCAACGACCGTCGGCCGCGCCGACCACGAACCCTGGAAGCTTCGCGTCGCGACCGCGCCGTCGAGCGAGATCGTCGCAGTGGCGGTGATCCACGTCAGCGGCGAGACCGCCCTGATCGACCGGCTCGCCACGCGCGCCGACCACCGTGGCCGCGGGCTCGCGTCGGCGCTGATCACCGACGCCGTTCGCACGTCGGCCGAGCACGGCGCAACAGCATGGTCGATCTCGACCGACACCCGCAGCGGGGCGCGCACGCTCTACGAACAGGTCGGGATGCAGGTCACCTCGACGTGGGTGCACCGCGTCGCGCAGCTCGACTAGCGCACCAGCGCGCTCAGACCACGACCGGCACCCAGGACCGGCGGCGGTCGGCGACCATCTCCACGAAGAGCTCGTGGGCGGCGTCGAGCCGCTCGCGGTCGCCGGTGAGCAGCAGGTCGAGCTGGAGTCCGCTGATGTGGGCGACCATCGACGTCGCCAGCGGATCGGTCTCCCCCGCCGGGCAGCCGGCGGCCCGCCGCGGCGCGGGCCTGGTAGGGC
>JAEZDB010000081.1 GCA_023429855.1 Actinomycetes bacterium | reverse complement strand
CGCCGGATCCGCGAGCGCTCGGCGGCTCGCCGCGGGTCGGTGCGTGGCAGGCTCGTCGCGAGCTGGCGACTGGCCTCAAAGTCGTCGCGGCCGGTGGGCGTGCGGAGCCAGGCTTCGAGGTACTGCGGCTCGCCTGAGGCGAGCACGGCGGCCCGGAGCTGGTCGTCGATGCGGTCGCGCAGCTCGGCCACTCGCGGCACCTCCGACTGCGGCATCAGCGGCCCGGTGTAGGCGGCGAGGGCCTCGGCGACCCGCTCTTGCCGGACGAGCCGCTCGGTACGCATCACGTCGCACACCACCGGTTGCGTGAGCCGGTAGGGACGCTCGCCCAGCAGCGGACCGAGCAGCGGGCGCAGGCGGTGCAGCTCCGAACGCACCGACCCTGGCCTGCCGCGTTCGCCCCACACCTCGAGGGCGAGCTGCTCGGCGGTCATGCCCTCTTCGCGCATCAGCAGGAGCAGCAGGAACTCGGTGTGCCTGGGCGAGAGCACGTGCTCCTGCGTCCCGATCCGCAGGACTCCGCGGTCGCGGCCGAGGACGGCCAGCGACACCTCGGAGACCTGCTCGCCGGCCACCCTTGCGCGCAGTCCGAGTTCACGCTCGACGAGCTTGGCGGCCATCGTGACCACCGCCAGGCTGTGCGGGTGCGCGGTCCCGAGTGCGCCCGTGAGGTCGAGGACGCCGAGCGTCTCCCCCGTGACGGGATTGCGCACCGGCGCCGCTGAGCACGTCCATTGGTGAACGCTCTCGGTGAAGTGCTCGGCCGAGAAGACCTGGATCGGGTGGCGCTCGGCCAACGCCGTGCCCATCGCATTCGTGCCGGCGGCGCCCTCCGCCCACACCGAGCCGCGCTCGAGGTGGACTTCACGGGCGGCATCGAGCATCGCGGGGCGCCCGTCGATCCAGAGGAGCGCGCCGTCGGCGTCGCAGACGAGGGCCACATGCTCGGTGTCGCCGACGTCCTCGAGCAGACCGCGCAGAATCGGAACGGCGATCGACAGCGGGTGGCTGCCCCACCGCTGGTTCACCTGCCCCTCGTCGAGCGACACCGGCGCCAGACCATGGTCGGGATCGACGCCGGCTTCGACGCTGCGCTGCCACGACCGCTCGATCACGGGACGCACGTTCGGCTCGCTTCCACGGAGCCCGAGCTGCGGCGTCCAGCCGGCTGCGAGCAGGCGGTCGCGAGCCTGCGCGATCTCGCGCGCACGGGAGCGCCGATCTGCTCCGGCGACGATCGCAGCCCAATGCTCCATGCCTCCAGTGTGACGCAAGTCCGAACCGAAATGCGGAGGGTCTCGACGGTTACGGCGCCCGGGCAGTCAGTGCGGCCCATCACACGACTGCGACGTGGTTGCGACCCCGGGGAGCGGAGCATCGGTATCGACGCACCAACCCCCTTTTCCGCGGAGCACGCCATGAGCACGCAGCTGCAAGTCAACCCCGACGCCAAGACCTTCGTCGAACAGCACCACCGGATGCTGATCGGCGGCAGCTGGGTTGACGCGCACTCGGGCAAGACCTTCGACACGTACAACCCCGCCACGGGCGAGGTGCTTGCCTCGATCCCGGCCGGCGACTCTGAAGACGTCGACCGCGCCGTCAAGACGGCGCGCGCCGCCTTCGAGAACCCTGCCTGGGCCAACATGCACCCGTCGCAGCGCGGCAAGCTGCTCCACAAGCTCGGCGACCTGATCCTCGAGCACGCCGACGAGCTCGCCACGCTCGAGACCCTCGACAACGGCAAGCCGTTTGCTGTCGCGCGCGCCGCCGACATCCCGCTCGCCGCCGACCTGTTCCACTACATGGCGGGCTGGGCGACGAAGCTGAACGGCTCGACGATCTCGCTGTCGGTGCCGTACATGCCCGACGCCCAGTTCCACGCCTACACGCTGCGTGAGCCGATCGGCGTCGTCGGCCAGATCATCCCGTGGAACTTCCCGCTGCTGATGGCCGCGTGGAAGCTCGGCCCCGCGCTCACGACCGGCTGCACGGTCGTCCTCAAGCCGGCCGAGCAGACGCCGCTCTCGGCACTGCGGCTCGGCGAGCTGATCCTCGAAGCCGGCTTCCCGGAGGGCGTCGTCAACGTCGTCACGGGGATCGGCGAAGAGGCCGGCGCACCGCTGGCGGCCCACCCTGACGTCGACAAGATCGCCTTCACCGGGTCGACCGAGGTCGGCAAGATGATCGTGCGCGCCGCCGCCGACAACCTCAAGAAGGTGTCGCTCGAGCTCGGCGGCAAGTCGCCCAACCTGCTGTTCGACGACGCCGACATGAGCCAGGCGATCCCGGGTGTCGCGCAGGCCGTGTTCTTCAACCAGGGGCAGGTCTGCTGCGCAGGCTCGCGCCTCTACGTGCAGAACGGCGTCTACGACGACGTGCTGCAGGGCATGAGCGACCACGCCAAGTCCGTGAAGGTCGGCAACGGCCTCGACCCGTCGACCGACATGGGCCCGCTCACCTCCCAGGAGCAGCTCGACCGCGTGACCAGCTACCTGAACATCGGCGAGTCCGAGGGCGCGCGCACGGTGACCGGCGGCCACCGCATCGGCGAGCGCGGCTACTTCGTCGAGCCGACGATCCTCGCCGACACCGACCACTCGATGCGCGTGGTCAACGAGGAGATCTTCGGGCCGGTGATCTCGGTCGCGCCGTTCAAGGACGTCGAGGAGCTGACCCGCAAGGCCAACGACTCGATCTACGGCCTCGCCGCCGGTGTGTGGACGAAGGACCTCTCCAAGGCCCACCGTGCCGCTGCCGCGCTGAAGTCGGGCACCGTATGGATCAACTGCTTCAACGTCTTCGACGCGGCGCTGCCGTTCGGCGGCTACAAGCAGTCGGGCTGGGGCCGCGAGATGGGTGCCGAGGTGCTGGAGAACTACCTCCAGGTCAAGGCGGTCACGACGCAGATCTGACCGACGCCTTGCCGTGCCAGCGACCCGTTCTCTGGCACGGCAAGCCTTCTCCCTGCGTAGCCCCACGCTGGTATTTGGAATTTCCCAAACTGCGAAAGCAGAAGATCCCAAATTGCGGATTCAGGGCCTTTCTAGGGGCGTCACCCATGCTGCGCGTTGGCGCCCGCTCACCCGTTGAGCGGGCAGCCGCCAGCGCGCCCAAACCGGTGCCCAGCCGGTTCCCGATCGTACGGTCGGCGGCATGTTTGTCGTCACCATCACCTACGTCGCCGACCTGACCGAAGTCGATCATGCACTGAGCGGGCACGCCGCCTGGCTGGATGCCCACTTTGCCGACGGCGTCTTCGTCGCGGCTGGCCGCCGTCTGCCGCGTACCGGCGGGGTCATCATCGTCACGGGCGTCAACCGCTTGGAGCTCGACGCGATCCTCAGCCAGGACCCGTTCAGTCGCGAGGGGCTGGCGCGCTACACGGTGGTCGAGTTCGAGGCGCAGCGCATCGCCCCCGAACTGCGGCACCTGCTCCCCGCGGCGGGGCCGGTGGCCGTCGCCCAGCGGTAGCCGCGCAGGGCTAGGCCGCCGGAAAGCGCTGCGCCAGGCCGCGCGCGATGCGTGTGCGGTCCATCGCGGAGAGCAGCCCCTCGGCATGCAGCTGGGCAGCGAGGTCAGCGGGCGCGAGCAGTGCGACATCGCCGAACCGCAGGGCGTCTCCGAGCGGACGGGCGACCCCCGCGAGGCCCTTCGGCGTCACGAGGCAGAGGACGCCGCGCACGAGCACCGCGGGTTCGATCTCGACCATCGCCGCGTTCATGACGGCGACTTGGTGGGCGAGCATCGCGATCGCTTCGCTGCGGTCCATGCCGGAGATTTCCAGCTGAGGGGCTTCCGACGCGCGCCGCACTACTTCGACCTTGCCCTTCGCGGCGAGCGGGCTGACCAGCCACACGCCCGACGCCGCCACCACCAGGTGCTCGATCAACCCAGCGCGCGAGCGGCGGCCCGTCATCGACAGCAGCCGGTCGGAGCTCGCTGGCCCCATCGCGCCGAGGACGGCGGCATCGAGGTCGCGAGC
>JAEZDB010000049.1 GCA_023429855.1 Actinomycetes bacterium | reverse complement strand
GCCCTCGCCGCCCGCCACCACGCCGGCACCCGTCACCCCGCCGCCGCCCGCCGCGAAGCTCGCCATCGGCGTCACCGGCGTGCCCGACACGGTGCAGCGGGGCCGCTGGGTCTCCGCGAAGATCCGCGTCACCAACGTCGGCACGGCCACCGCCAAGGGCGTGCAGCTCAAAGCGCTGAAGCGCAAGGGCGTCAGCGCACGGCCCTCGGTCGTCAAGCTGAAGTCGTCGCTGAAGGCCGGCAAGGGCAAGCTCGTCAAGGTCCGGTTCCGCCTCGGCGCCGGCGCGGCCGACGACGCCACCGTGCGCCTGCGCGCCACGGGCAAGGGCAAACTCAGCGCCGAAGGCAGCGTCGGGCTGTTCACCAAAGCCGGCCGCCCGGCCCCGGTCGGCAGCACCGGCCCGCTCAAGGGCCGTTACTTCTGGGCGACCCGCACGCGCGCCGACTACGCCTGGGAGAACCACGCCGTCTACTTCGCCACCGACGGCTGGGCCTACTGGGGGTTCAACGAGAACGCCGGCCTGCCCGTCGACTGCAAGGCCGCCGCGCCCAAGCTCGACGACAAGGGCCAGCCGACCGACGAAGGCTGCGTGCCCTGGAAGTACGACAAGGCGACCGGCGCTGTGACGGTCGGCCCGGTGAGCGGCAGCTGGAAGGACGGCAAGCTCGTCCTCGACGAGCTCGACTTCTCCGAGCTGCTGATCCCCGCCCCCGGCGCGCGGTTCACCGCGAAGCTCGAGCACCGCGGCTTCAGCGGCTTCTGCGGCCTCATCACCGGCTGCTCGACGTGGTTCTACCAACTGGCGCTGTCCGACACGGGCCTGTTCGTCAAGACCCGCAGCAGCCTCACGACGATCGGCGACGGCTTCTCCACGCCCTACGTCGCCGCCGGCAGCTACCCGCCCGACCAGTACGGCACCTACGCCGTCCTCGAAGACGGCCTGATGCAGCTGACCTTCGCCAACGGCACCGTCGAGCGGTACCCGTTCGCCGTCCAGCTCAAGGACGGCAAGCCCGACCCGGCCGGCGAAGGCGTCCTCCTCGGCGAGGACAACTACTACGTCGACCCAAGTCCTTGAGGCTGCTCCTATTGACCATGGGGCGTTGCGGAAACAGGGCGGTGGTTGCCCGGGCGGTGAGCGGGCCCGCCCTGCGAGGACCGATTAGGCGGCCGCGCTCAGGGCGCCCTTGAGCACCGGTGCCAGGCGGCCGATGCCGGCCTCGATCTCGGCGGGCGTCGCACAGGAGTACGAGAGCCGCAGCGTAGAGCGTCCCTCGCCCTCGCCAGCGTGGAAAGCGCTCCCCGGCACGTAGGCCACGCCGGCCTCCAGCGCCGCCGGCAGCAGCGCGGCCGCGTCGACCGCATCGTCCAGGGCCAGCCACGTGAACATGCCGCCGTCGGGGCGGGTGCGCACGACGGTGTCGCCGAACTCGCGATCCAGGCGGGCTTCGAGGGCGACGGCGCGCTCGCCGTAGGCTGCGGTGACCTTGGCGATCTGCTCCGGCACGAGCGGCAGCAGCTCGACGGCGAGGCGCTGGGCCAGCGTCGACGTGTGCAGATCAGCGGCCTGCTTGGCGAGCGTCAGGCGCCACACGAGCGGCGTCGGGCCGAGGACCCACGCCACGCGCAGGCCGGGCGCGAGGATCTTGCTGAACGTGCCGAGGCGCACGACGGGGCTGGCGTCGGCGTCGCCGGTGCGCGCCAACGCAAGCTCGTGGAGCGACGGCAGCGCCTCGCCGCGGAAGCGCAGCTCGCCGTACGGGTCGTCCTCGATCAGCGGAACGCCGTACTTGAAGGCCAGATCCAGGATCGCCTCACGGCGCTCGAGCGTCGTCGTGCGCCCCGTTGGGTTCTGGAAGTTCGGCATGAGGTAGACCGCCGAGATCTCACCGGTCGCCAGCGCCGCGTCGAGCGCATCGGGCAGCAGGCCGTCTTCGTCGGTCGCCACGGGGACCGGGCGCACGCCGTTGAACTGCGTGACCTGCAGCCAGCCGAGGTAGGTGGGGTTCTCGACCGCGACCGAGCCGCCGGGCGCCACGAGCACGCGGCAGACGAGGTCAAGCCCCTGCTGGCTGCCCGAGACGACCTGCACGTGATCGGGTGTGACGCCCGCGTCGTCGGCGATCCAGGTGCGCAGCGCCGGATCGCCCTCGGTCGTGGAGTACTGCACGGCGTTGCTCTGGCGCAGCACCCGCGCCGACGCGTCCTGCAGCGCCTCGACCGGAAACAGCTCGGGCGCCGGCAGGCCGCCCGCGAAGCTGATCACCGACGGTTGCTCCGTCACCTTGAGGATCTCGCGGATGTCGCTGGCGCTCAGGCGGAGCGCCGCGGGCGAGAGCCGGCGGCTCCAGTCGATCGGCTGCGGGTCAGACATGGCGCGATCCTATGCCAGCGGCTGCCGTTGCGGGGCGGTCCACTCGCCGCCTCGTGGCCTGCTGGGGGCGTGTCAGACGAGCGTGCTGTTGTGGTCGGCGAGGCCCGCGACGCCGTCGCTGATCAGCGTCGGCCCGTTTGTCACCTCGAAGGTGCGGCCGATCAAGTTGTCGTCGTCGAGCACGGCGACGATCACCGCGGCCACGTCGTCGCGCGGAATCTCGCCGCGTTCGACGGTACGGCCGACCCGCACGCGTCCCGTTGGCGCGTCCTCGGTGAGGAGGCCTGGGCGCACGATCGTCACGTCGAGGCCGCTGCCGCGCACGTCGTGCTCGGCCCGTGCCTTCGCGCGCAGGTAGACGCTGAAGACGTCATCGCCCTCGGGCGGGTCGTCGGTGCCCATCGAGCTGAGGAGCACGAACCGCCGCACTTCGGCGCGGGCTGCTGCAGCGGCGCTGTGCACCGCACCGGCGTAGTCGACGCTCTCCTTGCGGGCGATGCCGCTGCCGGGTCCGGCGCCTGCCGCGAAGACGACCGCGTCGGCGCCGCGCATCAGCTGCGCCAGGTCGTTCTGGGCGAACTCGTCCTCGAGGTCGACGACGAACGGCGTGACGCCGTCGTCCTGCAGGTCGGTGGCGTGGCCCGGGTTGCGGATCACCCCGCGCACCGTGTCGCCGCGCGCCGACAGCTGGCGGCCGAGCTCCCGGGCGATCTGTCCGTGGGCACCAACGACGACGACGTCCATGGGAACCGACCCTAGCCGCCCCGGACGGCCCCAGCCTGAGGATTCCGGCGCCGGGGCCGGGCAGGGGACGATTCCGGGTTCGCCACCAACTCTTGGTGGCGAACCCGGAGCCGCGCCGCGGTGGCCCGGCCGGTGCAACGTTTTGGCGCTTCACCAGACCGTGAGGTATGCAGAACTACAGTGGAGCTATGGACAAGATCACGCTGACCGAGGAGCAGTGGCGCGAGCGCCTCTCGCCCGACCAGTACCGCGTGCTGCGGCAGGCCGGTACCGAGCGGCCGTTCACCGGCGAGCTCCTCAGCGTCAAGGACGACGGCACCTTTACGTGCGCCGCCTGCGGCCTGGAGCTGTTCGACTCGAGCACCAAGTACGAGTCCGGCTCGGGCTGGCCGTCGTTTTGGGCCTCGCTCGGCGCCGACCGCGTGAACCTCATCGAGGACCGCTCGCACTTCATGACCCGCACCGAGGTCACCTGTGCGCGGTGCGACTCGCACCTCGGCCACGTCTTCGACGACGGCCCCAAGCCGACTGGTCAGCGCTTCTGCATGAACTCGCTGGCGCTCGGCTTCGAGCCGGCTGCCGACAACGACGCCACGGGCGCCGCGGTGCCTGCGGGCGAGGCTCCGCTGGAGCACCTGGCCGACCCGAACGGCCCCAGCTGCGGCTAACGCCGCCGACGCCACATGGAAGAGCGCCCGAGCGAGCCGACCGAGGCGTCGCTCCGCCCGCTGGTCGGCCGGACGATCGTCGCGGCGCGGTACGTCGCGCCCCTCGATGCCGCCGACGGCTCAACATCGCCGCGTGCTTTCCAGGAGCGCGGCGCGGGCTGCCGGTCTCTGGATGGTCCCGTAGGCGTGGCGTAAGCCAGCGAGCGCTCGGGCGGTTCGGAGGAAGCTCGCAAGCCGCCGCGTGAGCACCTTGTACCTGCGAGTGCGCGGTTGCTGGATCGCGAGCCTCCAGCAACTCGTAGCGCTCGTGCCCTGGGGGCTGGATCCCGGGCGCCGCGGAAACGTCGAGCCCGAGGGCAGGAGGCTCGTGGTCGCCATCGACACGAGGGCCGCTTCTCTAGTCCGTCGTCCGCGCGTAGGTCGTCAAACCCCGGGCGAAGAGATCTCTACCGGGAAGTTCTGCCAGAGGAACCGCCGCCGTTCTCATCGTGCGACTCGCCCCTCTCTCCGCAGCGCGCGGTAGGTCGCGCACTGCCCCGGCGTGAGCCTCTCGGTCGCGTATGACAGCATCACGGCGGGCGTGCCGAGCATGCTCAAGGTAGGCGCACTTCGCCATCAGTCCGCGACTCAGGGCCCGATTCTCAAGGCCCAAACGGAAGTCCAACGCGGGCCCTGAGCGCATAGAGCCGCCGAACTTCTTCCCCCCTCGTGAGGAGCTGCAGACAAAATCAGGTAGTTCGACCTGACACCACTCCGGCCGGGGGACGCGACCCGACTCAGAAGCGACGCGATCTGTGCAACAACCATCGAAAACAGATTTACCATTTCTCCATACGGAATCCTGTATGTCGCGGACCGCGACGCGTCAGCGCCGCATTGCCGAATTGAGGACTATGTCTCTAATCAACACTCGCATGATGGCCGCAGTCTCGCTGGTCTTCGCAGGCCCGCTAGGCGGCTCGACGAGCGCGCTGGCCGCCGGAGATGCGCCGACCGTCACCTCCCCACCCACTCCGTCAGATTTTGAGAAGGAGTCCCTTCGAAAGGAGTACCGCGGTCTTACGGACGCTGAAGCGGAGCGGGCGCTCGAGGTACAGCAGCTCTCGTCCAAACTCCAGACGGAGCTATCAACCAGCCTAGGCGAAGGGTTCGGCGGACTGTGGATCGACCCGAAGAATCCCGGTCGAATTATCGTACGCGTAGTGCGCGAGGGCTCTGCCACGCGCGCCGACGCAGCCGCGAGCCGCGTCCAATCACTATCAAATCGTTTGGGCGTTGGACGCGAGACCACCGTCGTGCAGGGAGCTACGCCCGCCGCCTCGCTAACGGCTCTTCAAGCGTCGTTGGACCAAGGCCTAACATCGGTGAACATCGGCGCACCCGACACCGTCGACGCCGAACCTGATGTTGTCCGCGGCACTGTCCAGCTCACGCTACCGCCAACGCCCTCCAGCAGTCAGCGCGCCTTCGTTGAAAAGGCATTGGCCGCATACCCAGGCGTGACGTCCGTAGGGCAGAAGCCAGGGCCCGCCAAGAACGTCGCGTGTAGCGGACCCTGGTGCAGCCCTCCGCTCCGAGGCGGGGTGGGCCTTGTCTACGGAAATACTCACGACTGCACATCGGGTTTGGTCGTGCGAAGCCTTTCCGACAACGTTCGCTACCTTTCCACCGCGGGACACTGCTTCGGCGAGTACTCCGATCGGACGGGCACGTGGCGGAGCGCCTTCGCTAACTTGACAAGCCACAATATTGGCGCGCGCCACAATGACGGCTACTACGGCAATTCAGGCTTCGACTTCGGCTTTATGCGCGTAGACAATCCCGGCGGCTGGAATCCGAGCGGGTATATCCGGATTCAGTCCGATGAGTCGTACGCGATCTCCAGCTGGGGGGCAAGTACCGTGGGCTCGCGAGTTTGCATGGCAGGGAGCTACACCAACTCGCATTGCGGAACCGTCACCAACGGCCTAGCAACTCGCGGAAACCGAACCCACACCTACCGCGCAAATTTCTGCGTCTACGAGGGCGACAGCGGCTCTCCGGTCTTCTCCGCCAACAGGGCTTACGGGATCGCCATCTTCTACTACGATCCGAACCATTGCGATAGCGTTTATTCAAGCGTGAGCTTCTTCCCGGAACTCAACGTCGCGCCAGTGACCGTTTCTTAGGGAGTCGTGCTGCCGAGCGGAACGGGCTCAGGTCGTTCCGCTCGGCTAGACATCAGGTTCTGCGGCTCCGGCGTGCTGGCAGCGATGACTACGGCGGTTCCGTATCTGCTGAGCGCATCTATAAAGCGAGTCTGCGTCTTGGTCGCAAGCGATGCGGCTGGTCTCCGCACGATCACTGTGCCCCAACGGATATCCGGCTCGACTTCGATCGCGCGCCTCGATCCTTGGTTGGCGCCCTCTATTTTAAGTTGAAGGTGCGCCAGTAGATCTAGCATCGAGCGCTCAGAACGCTCTCGCTCAGCAATGACAGCGGCGCCCGGAGCGATAGAAGCTCGTGTTGCCGCGGAATCGACCGCCCTACGGTCAGCTTCGTTCAGCGGACCTACCACCCCGACCGTGATTTGGCCGTTGTCAACCCACAGGCCGGCAAACCGAGCTGAGAGCTTGGCTCGGAGCGATGTTTCGAGTTCGGGAAGGCCATGCTCGTCGAGCAGTTGCTTTCGCGCCGCCTCGGTCGACACGCCTCGGTCGGCCGCGAGCGAGTCGACCTCTTCCGGCGAAGGCTCGAATCGGAGAACCCCTGTCGCCGTGCCAGCCGTCACGCCAAGAAGCGCGATCCCAACGGTTGCGTACATCACGGGCCTAGCAATGCGCCGTCGCCGAGCCGTGCTACCGAAGATGCGCTCGCGCGCGAGCCTCTGCTCTTCGAGCAGCTGGTCCGCAGACGGCAGCGCGCTATCGGCGAGCTCGGTGATAGCGCCGAGCATGATTCGGTCAGCGTGTTCATCTCGCATCGCAGATCTCCGATCTTGGCTGAGTTTGCCGCTCATGCGTGTGGTCGAGAAGGAAGGGCTTGAGACGTTCGCGGGACCGGCCGATGCGAGACCGAATGGTTCCGACTGGAACGTCTAGCGCTAGCGCGGTCTCCTCATAAGAGAGTTCGCCCCAGACAACCAGGAGAAGCGCATCGCGTTGATCGAATGACAGACGCCGCAACGCGGCTACCAGCGCCGGATCCAGCTCAGCTTGGTGGCGATCGAACCGCGTCGGCTCCGCGACGCGCTCCGCAGCGAGCCGCTCGATCGTCGCCAGGCGACGACGTTCGATGCGTCGTGAGTCTCCCACCACGTTGGTGGCAATCCCGTAGAGCCATGCAATCGGCACGGCACCTTCGTTCTGGCTTCTCAGCGCAGCAAACCGGCGGTGACTCTTGAGCGCACGCACAAACACTTCGGCAGCCGCGTCCTCCGACGCTTCGGCGCCCAAACGGCGAGTCAAATAGCGCCGAATGGCGGCGTAGTGCTCACCAAACCATCGTTCGACGTCGAGACTAGCTGCGCGCGCTTCTGTTGCCGAAGCTTTGGTCATCTAGCTACTCATCGCCGGGAGCCTGAGAAAAGTTCCATTTTGGGCCCTTCTCCGCAGCAGGCACCAAGCGACCGGAGCGCGCAGCCTTGGGACCGCCCGTATTCGCTCCGCCCTCGTTGTGCATGCTGACGCCCCTTTCGCGTGAAGGTTGGGCAGGCTCTCGCACGCCCTTCACCGGCTCTTGCGCAGCGCGCGATAGGCCGCGCGCTGCTCGGGCGTGAGGTGCTCGGTCGCGTAGGAGAGCATCACGGCGGGCATGCCTGGGGCGTGCTCGTCGAGGAACTCGTGGAGCAGCAGCACGTCGACGCGCTTGCCGACCTCGCGCAGCATCCACCCCACGGCTTTGTGGATGAGCGGTTCGGGGTCGTGCAGGAGCAGCTCCGCCACGTGCAGCGTGGTGTCGGCCTCGCCGCGCGCGATCCGGAAGAGGGGGGCGATGATGGCGATGCGCCGTTCCCACAACAGCGACGACCCAGCGAACTCGTCGAGGATCGCGGTCCCGACGACGTCGAGGTGCGGGCCGACGATCCGCCCGGCGCTCGTGTCGACGAGATCCCAGTTATTGACGCGGTCGGTGCTGCGGAGGTAGAGGTCGTAGATCGCGGCGCGGGCGGCGGCGTCGCCGCGTTCGTACTGCTCGCCCATCAAGATCAGGGCAGCAAGGCGGTGCTCATGCCACTCGCTGTCGAGCAGCGACGCCAACCCCTCCAGCGGCAGGCCGCGGTGGCGCCTGCAGACGGCGCGCGTCTGCGGAACGGCCACGCCGAGAAAGCGGTCGCCCTCGCCGTATTCGCCGGGCCCCGTCTTGAAGTAGCGCGCCGCGTTCCCAGCGCGGACGGGGTCGGCAAGCGCGGCCAGCTCGTCGGCGACCTCCCGCGCAGCCGCCAGCATCAGCCGCGCTCTGGCCGTGACGTCGACGGCGTCGCCGGAGCGACCGGGCCCGTGCTTTCGCGCCCAAACACCATCGGGTCGCCGAGGACCTGGAGCTCCAGCGGCGTGCCGGCCGGCGCCGACGCCCAACGTTCGGCGTCGGCGATCAGCGCGGGCCCGATCAAACGGGCGCGTACGTCGGTCCCCGACGCTGTGGTGACGTGCAGCACCAGGTCGTGCCCGAAGAACTCCGCCGACTGCAGCAGCGCGGGCTGGCCGGCACCGGTCCCCGGGTCGCTGACGCCGAGCGCCTCGGGCCGGAACCCGACGACCGCCTCGCCCTCAGGCGCGCCCGACGCCGCGAACGTCCCAAGCTCGCAGGTCACGCGCGCGTCGCGCACGAGTCCTGGCAGCAGATCGATGTCGCCGAGGAACCCGGCGACCCACGGCGTGGCGGGCTCGCGGTAGAGCACCGGCGGCGCCCCGGCCTGCTCGATCTTGCCGCCGCGCATCACGAGCAGCGTCTGCGCGAGCGAGAGCGCCTCGGCCTGGTCGTGGGTCACGAGCAGGGCCGTGATCCCGGCTGCCGCCAGGATCCGGCGCACCTCGTCGCGCACGCGGACGCGCGTCTCGGCATCGAGGCCGGAGAACGGCTCATCGAGCAGCAGCACCTTCGGCGACGGCGCGATCGCACGCGCGAGCGCCACGCGCTGCTGCTGGCCGCCCGACAGCTCGTGCGGGTAGCGCCGCTCCATGCCCTCGAGGCCGACGAGCTCGATGAGCTCTGCCACGCGCCGTGCGCGGTCGGCCCGCCCCCGGCGGCCGCGGGGCAACCCGTAGGCGATGTTGTCGGCCACCCGCAGGTGCGGGAAGAGCGCGTGGTCTTGGAAAACCATGCCGATGCCGCGGTGCTCCGGCGAGACGTTGCGACCGGGCCCCGTGAGCAGCTCCCCATCGACGGTGATGCAGCCCGCGTCGGGCACCTCGAAGCCAGCCAGGATCCGCAGGAGCGTCGTCTTGCCGCAGCCGCTGGGGCCGAGCAGCACGACGAGTTCGCCATCGGGCAGGTCCATCGACGCGACGTCGACGGCGAGGTGCCCGTCGAACGCCTTCTGGATGCCGCGGAGTTCGACGCGGCTCACGACCGCGACTCCCGCCAGGCCGAGTACGCGAGCGGCAGCGCCCCGCAGAGCAGCAGGATCAGCGACGGGAGCGCGGCGTCCTCGTAGGCGCTCGTGCTCGTCGCAGCCCAGATCTCGGTCGAGAGCGTCGAGAACTCCGGCGGCGAGAGGATCAGCGTCGCCGGCAGCTCCTTCACGGCCGTGAGGAAGACGAGCGCGCCGCCGGCGAGCAGACCGCGTCGCATCAGCGGCAGGTGCACGCGCCACACGAGCATCAGAGGCCGCGACCCGAGGCTGCGCGCCGACTCGGCGATCCGCGGGCTGATCTGCAGCAGCGCCGAACGCTGGGGGCCGAGCGCCTGCGGCAGGTAGAGCAGGCTGAGCGCCAGCACGAGGGCAGCGAGCGTTTGGTAGAGGAACGGCACAGCGCGAAGCGTGAGGAAGACGAGCGCGAGCGCCACGACGATGCCCGGGAGCGCGTGCCCGAGGTAGGTGGCCGCCTCGGTCAGGCGCGCCACGGGGCCCTTCGATCGTACGGACAGCAGCGCGATCGGGAGCACGATCGCACTTGCGACCGCCGCGGCGAGCGTCGCGGCCAGCACGGAATTGCCGGCCGCCGATGCGAGTTCGCCGAGATCGAGGTCGGCTCCCGCCGCACGCACGAGCCAGAGGACCAGCGTCCCCACCGGCAGCGCCACGGTGAAGACCAGCAACGTGACGACCAGCGCAAGACCGGGCAAGCGCCAGCGCCCAAGCCGGCGCGGAGCTGCCACCCGGCCCGCCGCGCGGGCACCGCGGGCAAGGTCGCCGCGCGACCGGGTGCGCAGTTCGAGCGCGACGATCACGGCCGTGAGGACCACGAGGGCCACGGCGAGCCCAGCCGCGCCGGACCGGTCGAAGGAGGCCTTGTACGACGTGAAGATCGCGCGCGTAAACGTGTCGTAGCGGCAAAGGGCTACGGCGCCGAAGTCGCTGAGCACGTAGAGCGAGACGAGCAGCGAGCCGACGCCGATCGAGGGGCGCAGCTGCGGCAGCACCACGCTCCAGAGCGTGCGCAGCGGGCCGTGCCCGAGCGAGCGCGACGCCTCTTCGAGGGCCGGGTCCATGCCCCGCAGCGCGGCCGCCACCGGCAGCAGCACATAGGGGTACGACACGAGCGACAGCGTGAGCCAGGCCGCCGTGAAGCCGTAGATCGAGGGCAGGCGCTCCAGGCCGGTGAGGGGCTCGAGCGCCTGGACGAGCTCGCCGCGCGGCCCGATCGACGAGATCAGCAGGTACGCGGCCACGTAGCTGGGCAGCGCGAGCGGCAACGCGCTGATGATCCGCCAGACCCTGCGTCCTGGCACGTCGGTGCGTTCGATCATCCAGGCCAGGCAGACCGCGAGGGCGACCGAAGTCACCGTGACCGCGGCCGCCAGGGTGACGCTGTTGACGAGCAGCGTCCAGACGCGTCCGCGCTCAAACGGCCGCAGCGCTCCCTGCGGGTCGCCCACGACCACTATCGCCAGGTACAGCAGCGGCAGGAGCGCCAGCGCGGCGCTTCCGATCGCCAGCAGGGTCGTGACGGGCATCTGGCGCAGCGCCCGCGAAGACGTCGCGCCCCCGCGGGCTGAGCTGCGCAGCCCGGGCGCCACCTAGAGCACGCCCGCGTCCTGGAGCAGATCGACCGTGCCCTGGTGGTCCCCGAGCTCCGCAAGGTCCACGCCCGTGGGCTGCTTGATCTCGTCGAGCGGGGTCACGCCGTCGGGCGTCGGGAAGCCGGGGATCACCGCGTACTCCTTGAGCTCGTCGACGAAGTACTGCTGCGCGGGCTTCGCGAGCAGGTACCGCGCGAACTGCTCAGCTGCCGGCAGGCCGTCGCTGCTGGCAAGCGCGCCGACGCCGGCCACGTTGACCATGGCGCCGATGTCGCCGGGCGGCGAGAACACGCCGACCGGGTAGTTCGGGTCCTCGGCCTTGGCCTCGGCGACGTAGTAGTGGTTGATCAGGCCGAGCTGCAGCTCGCCGGTGTTGATCGCGTCGCGGATGGCGATGTTGTTCTCCAGGCGCTGCGTGTTGTTGTCGACCATGCCCTGGATCCAGGTGCGCGTCTTCGCTTCGCCTTCGGTGGCGCGCATCGCGGTGATGAACGCCTGGAACGAGGCGTTTCCGGGCGCCCAACCGACTTTGCCCGACCACTTCGGGTCGGTCAGGTCGAACACCGACGGCGGGAGGTCAGCCACCTTCAGGACGCGCGTGTCGTACGCGATGACGCGGGCGCGGGCGCTTGTGCCGGTCCACGTGCCGTCGGCCGCCTTGAACGTCTTCGGCACGTCTTCGGAGACGGCGGCCGGCAGCGCCTTCAGCAGCTTGGCCTCGGCGAGAGCGTCGAGCGAGCCGGCGTCCTGCGCCCAGAATACGTCGGCCGGTGAGCGATCGCCCTCTTCGCGGATGATCGCGGCGAGCTCCGACGAGTCGCCGTAGCGAACCGACACGTCGACCTTCTGCTCGCGTTTGAACTTCTCGATGAGCGGCCCGACGAGCTCCTCGGAACGGCCGGAGTAGACGACGAGGTCGGCGTTCTCGTCGACCTTGGCTTCGTCGCCGCCACCGCAGCCCGCCAGCCCGAGGGCCAGCAGCGTGAGCGGGAGGACGGCGAACCGGGTGGACCTCAGCATGACCTCAAGGCTCCCAGATTCCGACCAATCATGTCGGAATAGCGGTTCCTGCTGGAAACGGGCATCGCGTGAGTCGTCACGATCCGGCCGCGGGCGGACCAAGACGCGACAAGGTGCCGTCGAGCGAGGCCACGAGCAATTCGCCCTCGGCGTCGAGCCCGATGTGCGCAGGCTGGGCCACCGAGGCCGTCTCCAGGCGCAGATCGTCGGCGGTGATGCCGGCGCCAGGCCTCACGCTCATGAACTCGCCGGTGCAGAAGTCGGCAAACACGTAGCGGCCGCGCAGCGCCGGCACCTTCGGTCCGCGGTAGATCACGCCGCCCGTGATCGAGCAGCGGCCGCCGGCGTGGTCGTAGCTGGCTACGGGCCACGTCAAGTCTTGTGTGCCGCGGATCTCGCGGTTGCCATCGAACCGGTCCGACCCCTCATAGAGCGACCACCCGAGGTTCGGTCTTGGCGTCGAGGTGTCGAGCCGGATGCGGTTGACCTCTTCGGCCAGGTCCTGGCCGACGTCGCCGATCCACATCTCACCGAGGGCCGGGTCGAACCAGAAGCGCCACGGGTTGCGCAACCCGGTTGCCACGTTCGTCCACGTCGGCGTGCCGGGCTTGCTGAGGTCGGTGGCGAGGATCTTGCCCAGGCGGCGGCTCGGCTCCTGCGCCGAATCCGACGGGTCGCCGGCACCGCCGCCGTCGCCGAAGCCGGTGTAGAGCGTGTGGTGCGCACCGAACTCGACGTGGCCGCCGTTGTGGTTCGGGAAGGGCTGGTCGAGCGTGAGCAGCGTCCGCAGGCGTTTGGACTGCGCAGGCCGCGAGCCGAGCTGCCACTCCTCGATGTGCGAGTCCCCGGCAGGGTCGGTACGAGAGAGCACGACCTTGCGCGTCCGCAGGAAGTCCGGCGCGAACGCGACGCCCAGGAGCCCTTGCTCAGGTCCGGTCGAGACCTCGCGCGTGAGGTCGACCCAGGTCGTGCGCGCAGCGAAGCGCGGTCCGCTGAGGCGCAGCAGTTTGCCACCGCGCTCCGCGACCCAGAGCACGCCGGGCGCGTCGCCCGGGGCGTTGCCGACCCAGACCGGGCCTTCCAACCCTCGCGCGATCACGGTCGACGCGAAGGACGGTGCGGTGGCCTTCGACATCGGCAGCGGCTCCGGGCCCTGCGGCATGTCTTCCGACGACAGCGCCCATGCGGCGCCGACAGCGGCCAGCACGAGGATCGCTACGGCGCCGACGACGATGACCCGCCGGCGGCGTGCGGGTCGAGTGGCTGAGTCGGCGGTGTCAGGGGGCACGGCGCGACATCGTAGAAGGTCAGCCTTATCTTTTGCCGTTCCCTACCGCCGCGAGCTGCCAGGTCCACTGGCCACGACGAACGCTGACGCCGACGCCAGACGCCCGCAAACGGCCGTCCGGCGGCGCTGCTCGGCGCAGCGAGCAGGCGGCGCCCGTCAGGTTGGGCGAGCGGATGCTCGAGATCGGCCGGCCGGCGCGCCACGCCACTGGCGGTCGCATAAACCGCGGCACGGCGAGGTCGGCGCACTGCTCCGCGGACGCCCGCACGGCGGGCTGCAGGAGGAGCGC
>JAEZDB010000344.1 GCA_023429855.1 Actinomycetes bacterium | reverse complement strand
CAGCCTGGGCCTGGGAGGCGGCCGCAGCGGCAGCCTCCTCTTCGGCCTTCTTGCGGGCAGCGGCCTCGGCCTCGCGGCGGGCGCGCTCGGCGGCCTCGCGAGCCTGGCGCTCTTCGGCCTCGCGCTTCATGCGGAGGTCTTCCTGCTCGCGGAAGTGCGCGGCACCCTCGGCGATGACGTCGCCCATGGCCTTGATGATCAGGTCGCACGACTGCAGAGAGTCGTCGTTGCCCGGGATCACGATGTCGATGCCATCGGGGTCGCAGTTGGTGTCGACGAGACCGATGATCGGGATGCGCAGGCGCTGGGCCTCCTGCACGGCGATCGCCTCAGCCTTGAGGTCGACGATGAAGACGGCGTCGGGGAGGCGCGTCAGCGAGCTGGCGCCACCGAGGTTGCTGCGCAGCTTGGCGAGGTCGGCCTGGGCCGCGAGGCGCTCGCGGGTCGGCAGGAGCTGAAGCTGGCCTTCCTTCTCGTAGCGCTCGAGGTCGTGGAGGCGCTTGATGCGGCCCTGGATGGTGCCGAAGTTGGTGAGCAGGCCGCCGAGCCAGCGGTTCTGCACGAACGGCATGCCGGCGCGCGTGGCGTGCTCCTGGATGGAGTCCTTGGCCTGCTTCTTCGTGCCGACGAACATGATCTTGCCGCCGCGGTGCGCGAGCGCCGAGGCGAACTCCTGCGCGTCGAGCAGCGCCTTCTCGGTCTTGAGAAGGTCGATGATGTAGATGCCGTCGATCTCGCCGTGGATGAAACGGCGCATCTTCGGGTTCCAACGGCGGGTCTGGTGTCCGAAGTGGACGCCGGCCTGGAGCAGGCTCTTGAGGTCGACTGCGCTCATGCGGTCTCTGGTCCTTTCGCGCCGCTGAAAGCTGGCGGGCGCGTGCGTGATGAATTGATGCCGGGGACGGCCAAGGCGCGCACTGGTTGGTTCCAGCAGGACCGCGCTCAGGGTCCGTTGGTTCCCCGGGTAGGAAACGAACGTGGAGGAGTCTAGACGAACTCCGCCTGCGTGCGCGCTGCGGTCAGCGCGCCGAAGTTCAGTGGGGTGCGGCTTTCTCGCGGGCGAGTTCGAGTGCGCGCTGGAGGTCCTTCGGCGGCGCCGACTCCAGGACGAGCTCTTCGCCCGTGACCGGGTGCTCGAGGGTGAGGCGCGTGGCATGCAGCCACTGGCGGTCGAGCCCGTAGGCCGGCCCGTCGCCATACGTCGGGTCGCCGACGACCGGATGGCCGATCGCCTCCAGGTGCACGCGGATCTGGTGGGTGCGGCCCGTGTCGAGCACCACCGAGAGAAAGGTCGTGTCGGCGAGGTGCTCGAGCACGCTGAAGTGCGTGGTGGCCTCGCGCGGCGTCTCGCCGTCGATCGCCATCCGAGTGCGGTCCTTCGTGTCGCGACCGATCGGCGCGTCGATCGTGCCGGTCCGGGCGGGTGGCGTGCCCTGGACGAGCGCGAGGTACTCGCGCTTGACGCGCCGCTCCGACAACGCGACCTGCAGGGTGCGCAGCGCGGCGTCTGAGCGGGCCAGGACGAGCAGGCCGCTCGTGTCGCGGTCGAGCCGGTGCACGACGCCGGGGCGCTCCTCGGGGCCGCCGGCGGTGCGGCCGCCGAGCGCCTCGACGACCGTGACCCCGCGGTGACCTGGCGCCGGGTGCACCACCATGCCGGCGGGCTTGTCGACCACGACGATCGCGTCGTCCTGGTGCACAATCGGCACCTTCGACTTCGTCGACACCTGGGCGATCGGCCGCGCCTCGGGCAGCACGACGCCGATGCGCTGCCCGGCCTGCACGGCGACGCGCGCCTTGCCGACCTTCTCGCCGTTGACCGTGACGCGGCCGTCGGAGATCGCCTTCTGGGCCTGCGAGCGAGACTCGACGAGGTCGGCGATGTAGACGTCGAGGCGGGTGCCGTCGTCGTCTGGCTCCACGAGCCGCTCTACGCGTTCGCCGCTCATGCCGGTTCTTCGCCTTCCTTGGCTTCTTGGGCGCCGGCGAGGACGAGGCCAAACGCCATCGTGATCGCCCCGAACGTGATCGCGATGTCGGCGATGTTGCACGGCGGCAGCGCCGGCAGGTCGAGGAAGTCGGTCACGGCGCCGAGGAAGATCCGGTCGATCAGGTTCCCGACCGCGCCTCCCACGATCAGCGCGGCGGCGATCGTGCCGGCGCGGCCGGGCACCATGCGCACGACGACCACGACGACGATGCACAGCGCCACGGCGCTCACGAGGCCGACGACCCACGGCGGCGCGTCGCTCAGCAGCCCGAACGAGACGCCAGAGTTCTCGGTGTGGACCAGGTCGACCCCGGGAACGAGCTCCCGCGCCGAGCCCTGCGGCACCTGCTCGCGGACGAGCGCCTTGACGGCTTGATCGACAGCCACCACCGCAGCGGCACCCGCCGCGATCGCGGCACCGCGGGTCACGTGATGAGGGCGCCGATGAACTGCAGCAGCAGCAGGACGATCAGCGGGCTGAAGTCGATCCCGCCGAGCGCGGGCAACGCGTTGCGGATGGGTCGCAGCACGGGCTCCCACAACGTCGCCAGCGCCTGATGGAAGGTGATGACCGGCTCGGGCACGTCGCGCATGAAGTTGCGCGCGAGGTCGAGCAGCACGTAGACGAGCAGGAGCAGCGACGCGATCTGCAGGATGGCCAGGATGAGCCCGGTGGTCGCATTGCCGACATCGGCGAGCGGGAGAGCGAGCGTGGCGAGGGAGCTGTTCATCGAATGATCGAGGCGTCGACTGCCGCGGCGATGGCTTCGCGTAGGCCACCGGCGTCGAGAGCGCGGATCGCGCGTGCGGTGGTGCCGCCCGGCGAGGTGACCTGGCGGCGCACTCCCAGGGTATCGCCGTCGCGTGCCGCGACGAGCCGAGCCGAGCCGGGGATGCTGCCGGCCACCACGTCGAGCGCGACCTCCTGCGGCATCCCTTGCCGCACGAGCGCGTCGACGTAGGCCTCGACGATCAGCGCGATGTAGGCCGGCATGCCGCCAGAGGTGCCCTGGGCCAACGGCAGCATCGTCTCCGGCAGGCGGACGATCCGGCCGACCTTGCTGAGGATGCCCTCGACCTGGTTTGCCAGCTCGGTCTCAGCGCCCGGAGCAGGCTCGCAGAGGATCGTGAGGCCGTCGCCGATCTCCATCGCGATGTTGGGCATGATCCGCGCGACCGTGGCGTGGTCGTAGACGGCGCGCAGCGCCTCGAGGGGCGTAGCACCAAGCGCCGACAGGATCTGGCGCCCGCTGGAGTCAAACGACTCCGCGACGAGCTCGAGCTGCGCCGGCTTGTGGCAGAGCACGGTGATCTCGGCGACCTCCGAGACGGCCTGCGCCGAGGAGTACGCCTGCCCGCCCGTTCTGGCGGCGAGTTCCTGCGCGCGCTCGAGGACGGGATCGTAGACAGCGACGGGCTCGCCGAGGCCAAGCGCGAGGGCGCGGGCCAGGTTGCCGGCACCGAGAAGACCGATCTGCATAGAGGCAGCCTACGCAGGCTGCCCGCGGAGCGGACTACGACTGGTTAAAGCCGCCCGCCGCAGGCGACCCAATCCGCGCCGCCAGGGGCAATCAGCTCTGGTTAAAGAACCCCTTTTCGAGCAGCTGCTGGCGCTGCTCGGCGGAGAGCTCGACGTTGTGCGGCGTGAGCATGAAGACCTTGTCGGCGATCCGCTGCATCCCGCCGTCGAGGGCGTACGTGAGTCCGGAGGCGAAGTCGATCAGGCGACGCGAGAGGTCGGTCTCGACGCCCTGGAGGTTGAGGATCACCGGAGTGCCGTCTTTGTAGCGGTCGGCCATCTGCTGCGCGTCGTTGAAGCTCTTGGGCAACACGAGGTGCACGCGCACGTCGCCGAAGCCGCCCGGGGCGGCGACGTGGCGGACGCC
>JAEZDB010000382.1 GCA_023429855.1 Actinomycetes bacterium | reverse complement strand
GCCGGGGCACGGTCTTCGAGGACCGCTTCCGGCCGCGCCCGTAGCGGCTGGCGTCAGTCCGAGCCGGTCGCTTTCGGCGGCAGGGCTCCGGCGCCCGCCCGCAGCTCGTAGCTGCGCCGCTGAGTCGCGTCGACCTCGAGCATCAGGTGGTCAGCGCCGGTGATGCGCGCCATCCCGTCCTTCGCGCGACGCGGCAGCAGCGTGGCGATGTCGACGAGGGTCCCGGCGACGCGCGGCACGGGCACGTCGAAGCGCGGGCGCCGCACGGCGTCGACAATCGCGTCGGCGACCTGCTCTGGCGTCACGGGCGACACGCCGCGTGGGGCGCCCAGGCCGTCGGTGAGCTCGGTGCGGACGACTGCCGGCATCACCACCGACACGTGGATGGGGTGCCCGGCGGCCTGCAGCTCTGCGCGGATCGACTCGGTGAATCCGACCACGAAGTGCTTGGTGCCGCAGTAGGTCGCGGTGCCTGCGAGCCCGGTGCGGCCCGCCATCGACGCGACGTTGATGAGGTGGCCGCGGCGCCGCTCGATGAACCGCGGCAGGACGGTGCGCACGCCGTTGAGGACGCCGACCACGTTCACGTCGAGCTGCCGCTTTGTGCTGGCAGCCGTCTCGTCGAGGAACGGGCCCACCGGCATGATCCCGGCGTTGTTGTCGAACACGTCGATCGGGCCGAGGTCGCGCTCGGCAGCGTCGACGAAGGCCGCCATCGAATCGAGATCGCTCACGTCGAGCACGTAGGCGCGAACCTGCGCCCCGGTTGCGGCAGCGACCTGCGCGGCCGCGGCGTCGGCAGTGGCGGCATCAAGGTCGCCGATCGCGACGGCCAGGCCTTCGCGAGCGAACGCGTGGGCCGTCGCGAGGCCGATGCCGCGAGCGCCGCCGGTGATGGCGGCGACGCGGACTTGGCGCTGCGCGAGGGTGGTCGAGGAGGTACGGCGGCTCATCGGGCGGCTCCAGCGTTGCGGACGGTGAACCACATGCCGCCGGCCGGGCCGAGCGTTGGTGTGGTCGTGATCTTGAGGGCGACGGAGGGATCGCCCTCGAAGTGAAAGCGCTGCAGCAGCACGGTCGCGATCGCGCGAATCTCGACCTCGCCAAAGCGCTTGCCGAGGCACATGCGGGAGCCCCCGCCGAAGGGGATGTAGGCGCCCTTCGGCAGGGCCTGCTCCGCCTCGGGCTGGAAGCGGTCGGGCTTGAAGGCGAGCGGATCGGGGAAGTACTCGTCGAGGTGGTGGTTGAGCCACGACGAGTAGTGCACCGCCACGTCGGCCGGGATCGTGACGCCGGCCACGTCGACGTCGCGGGTGGTCCGTCGCGGACCGATCCACGCGGCGGGCCAGCGCCGCAGGGTCTCTTTGATCGTGCGCTCCAGCACCGGCAGCCGCTCGCCGGTCAGGTCGGCCGCGGCTGGAGGGGCGCCGCCGAGCACGCCGTCGATCTCCTCCACGACCTCGGCCAGCGGCTGCGGGTGCCGCGCCAGCTCGTAGAACAGGAACGCGATCGTTGCGGTCGTCGTGTCGTGGCCGGCGAACAGCAACGTCACCGCCTGGTCGCGCACGGCTTCGAGCGGCAGCGGAGCGCCGTCCCCAGTGGTCGCGCCGAGCAACATGCCGAGGACGCCGCCGCCCGGGTGGCCGGCGGCGCGCCGCGCGTGCAGTTCGTCGTAGATGAGCGCATCGAGCTCGCGCCGGGCCCGCTGGGACTCGGCGTAGGGCGTGCGCGGCCCGCGCACGACCTGCAGCAGCGGCGGCTGGCCGTGGATGTGGAGGGCTCGGGTGAACGCATCGGCGGTCTGCCGCTCCCGCCCGGCTCCGGACGCGAGGCCGAGCAGCGAACGCATCGCGATCCGCAGCGCCAGCTCGCGCGTCCAGTCGTAGAGGTCGATGCGATCGCCAACCACGAGGCTGTCGGCCGCGCGCACCGCTTCGCTCACCATGTCGTCGGCGACGGCCGCAACCTGACGGTGGTGGAACGCCGGCAGCAGCAGGCGCCGCATCTGGCGGTGGTAGTCGCCGTCGATGTTGAGCATGCCGTCGCCGAGCAGCGGCTCCAGGTCGCGGAACCGCCCTTCGCGCCATGAGAACGCATCGGCATCGGTGACGAGCACCTGGTGCACGCCTGGCGCTCCGGTCACCCAGACGATCGGCTCGTGCAGCACCCGGATCGTGAACACGTCGCCGTGGCGGCGCCGGTGCTCCATCAGGAGCGCAAGCGGGTCGGCCAAAGTGCGGGCGGTGTTGCGGTAGCTCAGGCCCAGGCTGCCAGCCGGGAGCTGGGCGCGTCGGCGGACCCGCAGCTCGCGACGCACGTCTTGGGCGGTGCGCCGCAGGATGCGCTGCTCCTGCGGTGGCGGAGCCGGTGCCGTGAAGGGCAGCGTGGCGCTGGGCGCGGAAGCGGTGGGCGTGGGCATGGGCGGCAACCTCGGTCGAAAAGTTGACAGGAGGCCCTGTCAACGCACCCCACCCTTCCATCTGACAGGCCTCCCTGTCAAGATCACGGTCGATGGCGCCCACTCCTTCGACCCCGCGCACGTTCCGTGGCCAGACCGCCGAGGAGCGTGTGGCTGCCCGTCGGCAGGCCTTGATCGACGCCGCGCTCGACCTGATCGGCACGACGGGCTGGTCGAGCGCGACGATGACCGCGATCTGCGGCCGCGCCGGCCTTACGGAGCGGTATTTCTACGAGAGCTTCCGCAATCGCGACGCGTTGCTCGTCGACCTCCTCCGAGGGCTCGTCTCCCAGATCGAGGCCGCGGTCCTTGCGGCCGCGGCGGAGCCCGGTCTCACGCGACGCGAGCGGTCGCGCCGCCTGGTCGACGCGTGCCTCCACGTCCTCCTCGACGACCCGCGTCTGGGTCGCGTCGCCCTGCTCGAGGGCGTCGAGCATCCCGAGATGCGGCAGATCCGCCGCGAGGCCCTCTACCGGCTCGAGGCGCTCCTCGCGACCCACCACGCGGAGTTCCTCGCGGGCGAAGGCGGCCAGCCCGCGGGCGGTGGCGTGCCGCCGGTGCTGATGGCGGCGTCGCTCGTCGGTGCGACGCAGGAGCTCCTCACGCGGCGACTCGACGGCGAGCTGCCGATCACCGACGATCAGCTCGCCGACTACCTGGTCGACCTATCGCTGGTGTGGAGCAGCGGCCTGCCCGCCGCGCCCGCGCCCTAACGGTCGCGGTTCAGATCCACGAGGCGACAGCGGTGCGGCTAGACGACGCGCGCCGGGACGCCGGCGGCGACGAGTGCGTCCTTGGCCTCGTGCACCGTGTACTCGCCGAAGTGGAAGATCGACGCGGCCAGCACGGCATCGGCGCCGGCTTGCAGGCCTTCAACGAGGTGCTCGAGGTTCCCGACGCCGCCCGAGGCGATGATCGGCACCGAGACGGCTTCGCTGGCTAGCCGCACGAGCTCGAGGTCGTAGCCGTCCTTGGTCCCGTCGCGGTCCATGCTCGTGAGCAGGATTTCTCCGGCACCGCGCTCGACGCCTTCCTTGATCCACGCGATCGCGTCGCGGCCCGTGGCCGTGCGGCCGCCGGCGACGTAGACCTCCCAGCCGTTGCCGTCGTCGCGCCGGCGGGCGTCGACCGCGAGGACGACGCACTGCGCACCGAACACGGCGGCCATGCGGTTGATCAGGTCTGGGTCCTTGACGGCTGCACTGTTGACGCCGACCTTGTCGGCCCCGGCGTCGAGCACGGCCTGCGCGTCTTCGACGGAGCGGATCCCGCCGCCGATCGTGAAGGGGATGAACAGCTCGTCGGCGGCGCGGCGTGCCAGGTCGACGACCGTCTCGCGGGCGTCTGAGGTGGCGGTGATGTCGAGGAAGACCACCTCGTCGGCACCTTCGGCGTCGTAGCGCGCGGCCAGCTCGACGGGGTCGCCGGCGTCGCGCAGCCCGACGAAGTTGACGCCCTTGACGACGCGGCCGTCGGTCACGTCGAGGCAGGGGATGACGCGCTTGAGGTGCACGGCGAAGAGGCTAGGCGGTGGCCGAGGCGACGACGGAAAGTGCCGAAGGCACGTCGACGTGGCCTTCGTACAGGGCCTTGCCGACGATCACGCCGTCGATGCGCGGGGCCTTCAGGTCGACGAGCGCCTGGATGTCGGCGAGCGAGCCGATGCCGCCCGACGCGATCACGTCGATGCAGTCGAGCGCAAGCAGCTCCTGCATGCCGGTGAGGTCGGTGCCTTCGCCCATGCCGTCGCGGTTCACATCCGTGAAGACGATCCGCTGTACACCGCGCGCGGCGAGCGACGTCGCGACTGAGGCGACCGTCTGATCGGTCGTGTGGACCCATCCGCGCGTCGTCACGAGCCCGTCCTTGGCGTCGAGCGACACGACGATCCGGTCGCCGCCGTGGGCTGCCACCAGCTCATCGACGAGCTCTGGGCTTTCGAGCGCAGCGGTGCCGAGAATCGCGCGCTGCACGCCCCGGTCGAACGCGGCCTGCACGGCTTCGGCTGAGCGCAGACCGCCGCCGGTCTGCACCGGGACGCCAAGCGCAGCAATCCGCTCAAGGTGCGCGGCGTTGGCCTGCGCACCGTCCTTGGCGCCGTCGAGGTCGACGACGTGCAGCCACTGCGCGCCTCCGTCGACCCACCGCTTGGCGGCGTCAAGCGGGTCGGCGTCGTAGGCGGTCTCGGCGTCGAAGTCGCCTTTGCGCAGGCGCACGGCGCGGCCTCCGCGGATGTCGATCGCTGGGTACAGGTTCATGTCTGGCCCTCGGCGCAGATGGTGACGAAGTTCTTCAGGAGGCCGAGCCCGTCACGCGAGCTCTTCTCCGGGTGGCACTGGGCGCCGTACACGTTGCCTTGCGCGACGACCGATGGGAACGTGGCGCCGTAGTGGCCTTCGGCGAGCACGATCTCAGGCTCGGCAGGGTCGGCGACGAACGAGTGCACGTGGTACAGCGGCAGCGGGTTCGGCAGGCCGGCGACCAGCGGGTGCTCGGGCTGTCGGACGGTGAGCCCGTTCCAGCCGATGTGCGGCAGCTTCTGGCCGTGGGTGTCGAGCTGGCGGACCCAGCCGCCGAGCAGCCCGAGGCCGGTGTCGCCGCCGAGCTCGTCGGAGCCGTCGAAGAGCAGCTGCATGCCGAGGCACAGCCCGATGAACGGCTTGCCGCCGTCTGGTCCTGCCAGTTCCTGCACGGCGACGTCGAGCTCCTTCGCTCGTAGGCGCTTCATCGCTTCGGCGAACGCGCCGACGCCGGGCAGCACAAGGCCGTCCGCCTCGGCGAGGCGGCCCGGGTCGTCAGTGCGGACGACGCGTGCGCCCACGCGCTCGAGCGCCTTCTCGACCGAGCGGCGGTTGCCGAGGCCGAGGTCGACGAGCGCGACGGTCGCGATCTCGTCGACGCCTGGCTGGCTCAGAGCGAGCCCTTCGTCGACGGGATGCCGCTTTCGCGGGGGTCGATCGCGACGGCCTGACGGACGGCGCGCGCCAGCGCCTTGAAGGCGCCCTCGATGATGTGGTGGGCGTTCGTGCCCGCGAGGATGTCGACGTGGACCGTCGCGCGGGCGCCGTTAGCGAAGGCCCGGATGAACTCTTCGAGCAGCTCGTGCTCGAAGCCGCCCGTCACGCCGTGCACGAGCTGCGGCGCGTTGACCGCGGTGAACGGGCGGCCTGAGAGGTCGATGGCGCAGCGCGCGAGGGTCTCGTCCATCGGGATCGTCGCGTGCCCGTAGCGGGTGATGCCCGAGCGGTCGCCGAGCGCTTCAGACACGGCCTGGCCGAGCACGATGCCCGTGTCTTCCACCGTGTGGTGGGAGCCGGTTTCGGTGTCGCCCTTCGTCGTGACGTGCAGGTCGATCAGACCGTGCCGCGCGAACAGGTCGAGCATGTGGTCGAAGAAGCCGACGCCGGTCGTGCGCGTGCCAGCGCCCGATCCGTCGAGGTCGAGCGAAAGCCGGATGTCGGTTTCGCCGGTGGTGCGGGTGATCTCAGCGGTGCGTGCCATCGGAAGGTCTACTCATCATCCTGCCGCATTCGCGCGGCCATCGACCTGGCGTGCCAGGGAAAGCCCTCGCTCTGCGCCACCGGGACGCCGAGCCACGCCAGTGTCGCGGCGGCGTCGGCGCCGATCCGGACCTCGCTCATGCGGCGGCGGAACACGCGCGTGGAGAGGCCCGACGCAAAGCGCGCGGAGCCGGCCGTGGGCAGGCAGTGGTTGGAGCCGGCGACGTAGTCGCCGAAGGCAGTGGCGCTGCCGGGCCCGACGAGCAGGCAGCCGGCGCTGCGTACGTCGCGCGCGAGCTTCTCTGCTTCGGCGCCGACGAGCTGCAGGTGCTCGGGGGCGTACGCCTCGCACACGGCAAGCGCGGCACGTGGACTCTCGCACTGCACCAGGGCGACGGCGGCCGGACGTGGCCAGTCGTTGGTCGCGAGCTCGCGGAGCTTCGCTTCGACGGCGCCCAAGAGCTCGGCGCTCTCCGACGCAAGCAAGACGGTGCTCAGGCCGCCGTGTTCGCCTTGGGCGAGCAGGTCGAGCGCGACGAGTTCGACGGGCGCGTCGGCGCTGGCGCCGATCGCGAGGTCGCTCGGGCCGTAGTAGCCGTCGATGCCGACCCGGTCGGCCAGCTGCCGCTTGGCCTCCTGTGCCCACACGCTGCCCGGGCCGGCGATCACGTCGACACGCTCGATGGACTCCGTGCCAAGAGCCAGGGCCGCGACGCCGTGCGCGCCGCCCATCGCGTAGACCTCGTCGACGCCGCACAGCGCGGCCGTGCCGAGCACGACGTCCGACACCGGTGGTGGCGTGAGCACGCAGATGCGCTCCACTCCGGCAGCCCGCGCGGTGACGACGCCCATCACGATCGTCGACGGGTACGCCGCCTGGCCGCCGGGCGCGTAGATCGCGGCGCTGCGAACGGGTACCTCGCGCAGGTCGACGGTGTGCCCTTGCGGCAGGTTCACGCGGACGCGCTCGCTGACGCCGGAGTCCGCCACGATCGCGACGTTGGCGATCGCAGTTTCGAGGCCTGCGCGCACGTCGGCGGGCAACAGGCCGGGGTCGAGCGACTCGGTCGGTACGCGCACGGCGCCGATCGTCTTGCCGTCGAGGTCGAACCGGCTCACGTAGTCCAGGAGCGCGGCGTCTCCCCCGCGCTCGACGGTCTCGATGATCTCGGCGACGGCGTCGCGGACGCCAGCGGGCGTGGAGCCTGCGACGCGGAGCGCGCGGGCGACGGCAGCCGGGTCGGCGCCGTCGAGGCGCTGGATCGGCAGGTCGGCGTTCACGCGCGCGCCGTGACCTCGCGCAGGCGGCGCGTGATGTCGTCGACGATCTCTGCCGAGAGCGCGCTCGCGACCGGGTTCGCGATCAGCCGTGCGGTGGTCGTGTAGATCTCTTCGCGCTCGACAAGGCCGTTGGCCTTGAGCGTGGTACCGGTCGCGGTGAGGTCGACGATCGCGTCGACCATGCCCGTGAGCGGCGCCAGCTCGACGGAGCCCTTCACCTCGACGAGCTCCGCCTGGCGCCCCGTGGACTGGAAGTACTCCGTGGCCGTGTGGATGTACTTGGTCGCGACGCGCACGCGACCCATGCGGCGCTGCTGCTCGATCGTCGGATCGACGCCATCGAGCGTCGCCAGGATCATCCGGGCGCCGGCGTAGTTCAGGTCGGCCAGTTCGACGACCTTGCGGCCCGGGTGCTCGAGCAGCACGTCCTTGCCGGTGATGCCCATCGCAGCAGCGCCGGACTCCACGTAGGTCGGCACGTCGGACGGGCGCATCGTGATGATCCCGAGTTCCGGGAAGTACAGGCGACGTTCCTGCTCGCGCACGATCGACGTATCGATGCCGATGGCGTCGAGCACGTCGAGGGTGTCTTCGAACATCGCGCCGCGCGGCACGGCGAAGTTGATGCCTTCAAAGCGGGTCATGCGGCACCGCCGAGCGTCTGGGCGCGGTGAACGAGGTCAACGGCGAGCGCGAAGCCGACCGCCGGACGGTCGGCGCCGAAGCGGCCGACGAGGCCGTCGTACCGGCCGCCACCGCCGAGCGGCTCCCCGAGCGCCGGGTGCACGACATCGAAGACGAGGCCCGAGTAGTAGCCGAGGTTCCGCACGAGACCGACGTCGACGATCACGCGGGCGCGCACCTCTGCCGGCAGCGACGCGATGGTCTGCGCGAGTTCCTCGGCGTGGATGTCGAGGTCGCGGGCGTGCTCGGCGAGCACGTCGGCCGGACCCCGCATCCGGAGCAGGCCAATGACCGTGTCGAGCTGATTGCCCGAGAGGCCGCCGTCGGCCAGGACCTGCTCGAGCGCGACGAACTGGCCGCCGGCGAGCGCGTCGTGAGCGGCGGCGATGGCGTCGTCGCCGAGACCGGCGCCGCGCAGCAGGGTCTCGCTCAGGCGTGCGTCGCCGACGACGAGCCTGGCGTCCGGCAGCGCGGAGGCATCGAGCGCCGCGGCCGCCAGCTGCAGCACTTCGCGGTCGCCTGCGCCGCTTGCGACGCCGATCAGCTCGACGCCGACTTGCTGGACCTCATGTGCGCGGCCTTGGAGCGCTGGGACCGGCTGGTAGGCGATGCGGTCGTACCAGAAGCGCAGCGGCTCACTGTCGTCGGGGTAGCGTGTCGCCGCGACTCGAGCGATGGGCACCGTCATGTCGCTGCGGAGCGCCAGCCAGGCGCCGCGGTCGTCGACGAGGCGATACGTCGGGGTGACCTCGCCTACATCGCCGCGCGCGAGCACGTCGGCGTACTCGAGCGTCGGGGTCTTGACCTCGCCGTAGCCGGCCGCCTCGAAGACGGCGCGGACGCCCTCGGAGATCGCGCGCAGCTCGCGCGCCTCTTCGGGAAGCACGTCGCGGCTTCCTGGTGGGAGGCGGACGACATCGCCGGCGCGAGCGGCCGTAGCGGGTTCGAGAGAGCGGGCCATGGGTCCTTAGACGGGCTGGCGTTCGATCTGCATGCCGAGGCCCTGGAGGCGCTCGTCGATGCGCTCGTAGCCGCGGTCGATCTGACGGATGTTGTAGATCTGGGATTCGCCTTCAGCGCATGCTGCAGCGATCAGCATCGCCATGCCGGCGCGGATGTCGGGCGACTCCACGCGCTGGCCGCGCAGGCGCGCGGGGCCGTTGACGATCGCGCGGTGCGGGTCGCACAGCGTGATGTCGGCGCCCATCAGAACGAGCTTGTCGGTGAAGACGAGGCGGTTCTCGAACATCCACTCGTGGATGAGCACCGAGCCCGAGCACTGCGTGGCCAGGGCGACGGCGATCGAGGTGAGGTCGGCGGGAAACGCGGGCCACGGTCCGTCCTGCACCTTCATCTTGTGCTCGCCGACGTCGCGCTTGGCGATGAGCTGCTGGTCGCCGGGCACGATCAGGTCGTCGCCGTCGGCTTCGCTGCGCAGTCCGAGCTTCTCGAAGGCGAGCTTGATCATGCGGAGGTCGTCGTGGTCGACCCGCTCGATGCGAAGCTCGCCACCGGTCACGCCCGCGAGCGCCATGAAGGAGCCGATCTCGATGTGGTCAGGACCGACTTCGTGGCGGCACCCGCCGAGCTCGGCCTTGCCGTGGACGACGATGACGTTGGACCCGATCCCCTGGATCTCGGCACCCATCTTCACGAGCATGCGCGCGAGGTCCTGGACGTGCGGCTCGCAGGCGGCGTTGCCGATCGTCGTCACGCCCGGGGTCAGAGCTGCCGCGAGGAGCGCGTTCTCGGTGGCCATGACCGAGGGCTCGTCCATGAAGACTTCCCCGGCCTTGAGTGCCCCGCCGGTGGCGGTGAGCTCGATCTCGCGGCCATGCTCGTACGTCGCACCGAGCGCCTCGAACGCGTCGAGGTGCGGGTCGAGGCGGCGGCGGCCGATCACGTCGCCGCCCGGCGGCGGCATCACGGCGCGTCCAAAGCGCGCCAGCAGCGGGCCCGCGAGGAGGAACGACGCGCGGATCGCTTCTGCGAGGTCCTGGTCGAGCGTGACGTGGTCGCCGTCAACCCCGGACGCGTTGAGCGTCACTTCGTTCGGCCCGGTCCACTCGACACGTACGCCCAGGTCGGCAAGGAGGTCGAGCAGCGCCTGGCAGTCGCGGATGCGCGGGACGTTGCCGATCACGACGTCCTCTGCGGTGAGCAGCGAGGCGGCGAGAATCGGCAGAGCGCCGTTCTTGTTGCCAGCAGCGCGGACCGTACCGCCGAGCGGTACGCCGCCTTGGATGACGAACTTCTCCATACGAGGGGCTGTTGCCGCAGCTTGGCTTTCGCCGCGCGGCTCCGCAAGGGTAACAGTCATGAGGTCTGCGGCCTTCGCTCGCCCAGGGCCTAGCCCTGCCCCTCCGGACGAATCTCGCGCCGCGGTTCCCCGCTCTACGCGGGTTTTCTGGCAACAGAGGCTCCCGTCCCTGCCGCGCTCTGGAGGAGTCCCACACAGGAAGCCCCTCGAACCCCGGCCGCGCGCCCGATGTCCCGCCGCTCCAACCCTCAGCCACCGGACGAAGAACCCGCAAAGACCGAACACCTGTGCCCCATCTTGCAGGTTGTCTTGCAGACCCCCGCATCTGTCCGCCGAAGAACGTACGGTAGAACACATGTTCGCTTCTGAGCAACCGACCCCGGGCCGCCCCGCAGGGCTCGGCAACCCGCACCGCTCGGTGCCCCGCGCCGCCCGTGCTTGCCACGATGCGACGCTGCTCTGCGCTGATGCTTCGACCCCGCGCCGCACCTTCCTGCGCGACCGCCGCCCGGGACGCGCCGCTCGAGCACCGCAGCGCTGCCTCGTCGCCGAAGCCAGCACCACCGCGTAAGCGACCCCGTCGACGCTTGCGTCGACCCACCCGCACCACCGCCCAGGCCGCCGCCGTCGACGCTTGCGTCGACTGGCCGCTTCGAGCCGCGAGGCCCCCGACGCACCATCGAGCAGCCGGGGTCAACACGGACCGTGGTCCACTGTTGCCCAGCCACAG
>JAEZDB010000380.1 GCA_023429855.1 Actinomycetes bacterium | reverse complement strand
GCGTCGGCGTGTCCGTCAGCTCGAACGTGGCGAGCTGCAGGTTCTGGCCGGCCGGGTCGAGCTTGCACGGCACGTTGAACGTGCCCGGGTCGCCGTCGATGTCGGCGTAGGGCTGACGATCGATATCGGTCGGCGGCGTGTTAAGACCCTCGACCGGCGTGCCGTCCTCGTAGTGGCCGTAGAGGTTGAGGATCAGCTCCGTGAGCACGATCTTCGCGGTGCCGGGCACGTCGAGGGTCAGCGACGGGGTCGTGCCCGAAGCGTTGAGGACGAGCGGGTTCGGGATCGGCGGAACGACCGTGTACGGCTCCACGTCGATCGGCACCCGGACGTTGACGCCCGAACCGTCGGGCAGCTCGACGCGAGCACGCGAAGCGGTGCCCTTCCCGGGCTTCTGCGCATCCGAGACGCCACCGACGGTCTTGAGACCCTCGATCAGGCCCAGGCCCTGCGAGGTGGTGCCGCCGGCCGAAGCCTTGGCGGTAATCGCGAACGGAGCGGTCGGCTCGCCAACCGGCCAGCTGTCCGGGATGTCGAGCGTGATGTCAAGCGAGAGCGGCTGGGTGCCGATCAGCGGGAACTTGCACTTGTAGTTGACGGTCGACGTCTGAGCGGCCTGCGCGGTCGACGCGCCGAAGCTGAGGGCGGCGGTGCCGGCAAGCGCCAGCATCCCCACCTTGCGGGACTTGAGGGACACGTTTCCTCCTGGGAAAGCATGTCTCGCACTAGACAGAGCACGAGACATATACGGGACTTGAGAACGGCGGGTACCCCAGCGAACTCGGGACGAAGGCTACCGTGCGCAGCTCCACACTTCCAGTGCTTTTCGGGCTATTCCGATTACCCGAATGAGGGTCGCCTCCATTACCGGGAACGCTCAATTTCCGTCATCAATTCACCGCCGAAATGCGGGCCATCGCACCACGAAGTGAGTGTGGGCTCATGTGAGCCTCGGCTCACATTTTGGTGCGATCGCAGCGCGCTCAAGCGCGGCTACGCGCCAGACCACGTAGCGCAGAACTTTTGACGCTCGTATCAAAAGGTTCCCGTACGCTTCTGAGCGGTCCAACCTGATTGGCGCGAACGCGCCAACGCCCTCCGACGTCCAGCACCGCAATGTCTCCCTCCCCCGACCCTGCCCCGCCGGGCACGCCATGGATGCCCAACCGACCAGCCGTCCAGTCCGCAGGGCCGCCGGGACTCGCTGCGCTCCTCGACGCCGAACGCAGCGTGCTGCGTGAGCTTCACGCGCGCCTTCGGGCCCTCGCCGAAGCCGAGCACGCGGCGACACTGCGGGCCATCGCGCTCGACGATGCCGTCAAGTCGCAACACGCAGCACGCCGTCAGAGCCGGGGAATGCGCGATCGCATGCGCGCGCGCGAGCTCGATCGTCGGCTGCTGACTGCTGACGCGCGAAGCACGGCCGCTGCGGCCGCGTCGGCTGCCGAGGCTGCGCGGCTGCGTGTCCTCGCCACGGAGCGCCGCCTTGCCGAGATCCGAGAGATCGTCGATGCACGGGCCGGCGACCGCCGCAGCGAAGTCGATCCGCTGCGCCGCTCCGCCGAGCTTCCGGCGAGCGCCCGCGCCTTTCCGACGATCGCCGCCTTCATCGCCGCCGACGCGCGTCGCGCCGTCGGCGACCCCCGGCAGCAAGATCTCGTCGGGATACCGCTTGGCGACCGCTGGCAACTCGAGGAGCCGGGCCAGCCGTGGCTCGCCACCCGGTGGCGCGCCCTCTGGAATGCCGACGGGGCCGAAGCCACCGGCGAGCTCTTCGCCGTCGAACGGGCGCTGCGCCCCCACGCCGCGCGCCGCGTCTTCCTCCTAGGGAACGTGCCCCGCAGCGACGAGACCAGCGCCCGCATCGAGAGGGCCCTCGCCTGGCAGCCGGAGCGTAACTCGCTCGCCGCGCTCGCGGAGCTCGCCGGCAGCTGACACAGGAGCGCAGCCGTTTAGGCTGGCACCATGGATGTCGCACTGATCGCGGTCGGGCTCCTCATCGCTGGCGCCGTCGTCGCCGCGATCGTCATGGCGACCCGGGCCGCCGTAGGCCGAGTCAGCGCAGCCAGCGCCGCGGCCATCGACCGCGAGTTCGCCGGCGCGACGGTCCTCCGAAAGGCGCCGATGGCCAACTACTTCGGTCTCGAGTCCGAAGGTGGCAAGCAAGTCCGTGGCAACGGCGCGCTCGTCGCCACCCCCGACGAACTCTGGTTCCAGCGCGTCGGCGCGAGCGAGCCGTTGCGCGTGCCTCGCCACACCATCACCGCGACGAGCGTCGTGCGATCGCACGCCGGCAAGTCGGTTGGCCGGGCGTTGGTCCGCGTCGACTTCGAGGGGCGAGAGGGCCCCGACGCCGCAGCTTGGTACGTGCCTGACGCCGAGGCCTGGGCTGCCGAGCTTCAGCCTCAGTAGGCGTCCGGCCGGTCCGCCAGACGCCGCCTCTACGCGACGTACTCCGGGCCCTGGTCGCGGTACTGCTCGCGGAAGGCCCGAATGGCGTCAAACGCCGCGTCGGTCAGCGCCGGGAAGGTGATGGAGTGGGTCCAGGCCGTCACAGCGACGTCGCCTTGCATCCCCGTCGCGTTCTCAAACAGCTGCATGTGCTGGGGCGCCTCGTCAAACAGCGCCTCGAGCTGCGCGACCTGCGCCGCCGGAAGCCCCGGGCGGTACTGGATCTGGACGCGACCGTGCTCGAGGGAGTGCACCAGCTGCTCGATCTCGGGTGTGGTGCGGCCGGCGTAATTCCCGTCGGCGGCCCAGACCGGGTCGTGCGCGCCGTTCGTCGGCGGATTCATGGGGTACTTCACCGAGTCGGTGGTGTGTTCACCGGTCCCGCTGTCCTTGAAGGTGCGGAGCTTGACGCCCGCCGCCGCTGTGGCCTCGGCAAGGTTCATGACCTTCGGCGCTGGAATGGAAGCGGCCGCTGCCTCGGGCGTCTCGTCTGACGATCCGCCGCTCAGCACGACGCCGATGACGACGGCCACCACGACGAGTGCCGCTGCGCCACCGCCGACCAGCTGAATTCGGCGCCGCCGCGACGCTGCCAGCGTCGCGGCCTGCTCCGCTTCTCGCCGCGCCCGCGCCGCGTCCTTCCACTCCTCGCGACTGCTCATGCTTCGGCAACCTAGTCGCCGCTCTGTCAGCGGAGCGTCAGAGGTCCTGCTCGCGACGCAACCGCTCGAGGTCGCGGCGGTCGCGCTTGGTAGGCCGCCCCGTGCGCGCGTCGCGCTTGAAGACCGGCTGATCGAACGCGCTCGGCTCGGGCGGCGGCGGCGTGTGGTCGATGACGCAGGTCGCGGCGACGGCCGCGCTGACGCGCTTCTCGATCACGGTGACCACCTCAAGGTCGCGCTGCCGGCTACCGACGCGCGCCACGACGCGATCTCCCGGCTTGACCATCGTGGCGGCCTTGGCCTGGGTGCCGTTGACGGTGACGTGGCCGGCGCGACACCCATCGGTCGCCAGAGCCCGGGTCTTGTGGACCCGCACCGCCCACAGCCACCGATCGACGCGCGTTGTCTCCATGTGGGCATCGTCCCATGCCGCGCCGCCGCCGCGCAGAAACGGCCAAATTCCGAGGTTCGGGCCCGGCCAGCAGAGCGGCCGAAGCGGACAGTCGAGCCAGTTTCCGCCGAGCGAGGTGATCCCGATCACGGAAAAGACCCTGAGCAGGGAAAACCGCGAGCTTCTGGCCCCACCTGAATTTGGTGCGGTGAGCCGTTTGTGGCCGGTCAGGAGTCCGATTCTGGCCCTCTGGCCAGGCCCGACAACCCCATATCGCCCGTAACTGCGGGCGATCCGCCGCTGGGACATGTAGCTTGAGGCACCCCGTAGATCCCCAGGAGGTTCTCTCATGACCAAGCAGGAGCTCGCTCAGAAGGTCGCTGCTGACGCCGACGTCAGCCAGGCCCAGGCGAAGGAGATCATCGACGCCACGTTCGATGCAATCACCGCAGAGCTGAAGGGTGGCGGCGAAGTTGCCGTCTCCGGTTTCGGCAAGTTCTCCGTCAGCAAGCGCGCCGCCCGTGAGGGCCGCAACCCGGCTACCGGCGAGACCATCAAGATCGCCGCCAGCAACGGCGCCAAGTTCAGCGCCGCTGCCGCGCTGAAGAAGTCGCTCAACTAAGCGCCTCACCTTCGCGAACGTCGCGCGCCGGGCTTCGGCACGGCGCGCGGCCTCGCTCCCGCCCCCGCGGGCTCCCCCGGCCTGCCGCCGGTGCCTCCCCCGGTCGCGCGCCGGGACGCCCTTAGGCGCTTCCTACGGCG
>JAEZDB010000375.1 GCA_023429855.1 Actinomycetes bacterium | reverse complement strand
ATGCTGAGCTTGGTGCCGTGGCGGCGCGCGCCCTTGCGCAGGCGCAGCTCGAGGATCGGCGCGGTCTCGCCCGGGTGCGCTTCGAGCAGCAGCACGTGGTGGGCGAACTCGAGGTCGGGGACCGTCGCCTGGAGGGCCGGGGCGTGCAGCGCGGCCAGCAGCTCGCGCGAGGGGCCGGGCGCCACGCGCGACTCCAGGTGCGGCGAGCCGAGCTGCTCGCGCACGAGGCGCTGAAGCAGGTAGCCCTCTTCGTTCAGCGTGCGGCCGCCAGCGAGCGCAGCGGTGTGTTCGCCGCCAGCGCGCAGCAGGACGCTCGCGCGGTCAAGGGCTTCGTCCCACGTGGCGACTTCAAGGTCGCCATCGAGGTTGCGCACGAGCGGCTGGGTGAGGCGCTCGTCGACGTGGGTCGACTGGTAGGAGAAGCGGCCCTTGTCGCAGAGCCAGCCGTCGTCGACGTCGCTGTTCTCGCGGGAGAGCGTGCGCAGGACCCGCTCGTCGCGGACCGTGTACTCCACGTTGCACTGGCCGGCGCAGAGCGTGCAGACCGAGCCGCCGCCTTCGATGTCCCACGGGCGGGCGCGGAAGCGGTAGGGGCGGCTCGTGAGCGCGCCGACGGGGCACAGCTCGACGATGTTGCCGGAGAACGGCGCGACGTAGGGGTGGCTGTCGAACGTGCCGACGTAGGTGTCGGCGCCGCGCTCGAGGAAGACGAGCTGGTGGTCCTCGGAGACCTCCTGGCTGAACCGCACGCAGCGGTAGCAGAGGATGCAGCGCTCGCGGTCGATCGCGATCAGCGGGCTGAGCTCGAGCGGCTTGGTGAAGTGGCGCTTGGGCTCGACGACGCGCGACGTCCCGCGACCCCAGCCGTAGGTGATGTCTTGAAGCGGGCACTCGCCGCCCTTGTCGCAGACGGGGCAGTCGAGCGGGTGGTTGACGAGCAGGAACTCGAGCACCGACTCCTGTGCGGCCTTGACCTTCGGCGCGGTCGTGTTGACGACCATGCCGTCCTTGACGGGCGTGGAGCAGGCCGTCTGCAGCTTCGGGATGCCCTCGACCTCGACCAGGCACATGCGGCACGCGCCGACCGGCTGCCCGAGCTTGGGCTCGTAGCAAAAGACCGGGATCTCGACGTCGCCCAGCTTCGCGGCGTCGGCGAGCATCGTGCCCTCAGGGGCAACGACGTCGCGGCCGTCGACCGTGAACGTGATGTCTAGGCGAGTAGGGCGAGGCATGGTCTACGCAACCAGGGTGGGCTGGACGCGTCCCGTGATTGGGACACCTGCGGTGAGCTGGTCTAGGCGGGTAGGGCGAGGCATGAAGGCGAAGGCGGAAGGCGGTGCCGGCGCGACAGGCTAGGCGAGAACCCGGATCGGTGTCTCGACGTGGCTGGTGTCGCCCAGGAGGAAGTCGGGCGCGGCGCGCTTGGCTTCGATGTGGTCCTCGAACTCCTGGCGGAACTTGGCGATCAGCGAGCCAACCGGCATCGCCATCGCGTCGCCGAGCACGCAGAGGCAGTTGCCCTTGATCTGCTCCTGAACCGAGGCCAGGCGGTCGAGGTCCATCGGCGTCGCGAGGCCCTCATCGATGCGCTCGAGCATCCGCAGCGTCCAGTTCGTGCCCTCGCGGCAGGGCGTGCACTTGCCGCAGGACTCGTGGCGGTAGAACTGCGCGAGCTTGAGCGCGACCTGCACGGCCGAGCTGGTGTCGTCGCAGAAGATCATCGCGCCGGAGCCGAGCATCGAGCCGGCCTTGGCCATCGAGTCGAAGTCGTAGGGCAGCTCGAGGTCTTCCTTGAGCAGCACCGGCGACGAGCTGCCGCCCGGGAACCAGAACTTGATGTCGTGCCCCTTCGTGGGGCCGCCCGCGAGGTCGTAGAGGATGTCGCGCGACTTCATGCCGAGCTCGATCTCGTAGTTACCTGGCTTCTGCACGTGGCCGGAGACCGAGATCAGCTTGGTGCCCGCGGAGCGCTCGACGCCGAGCTTGGCGTACTCCTCGCCGCCCATGCCCAGGATCACCGGGATGGTCGCGAGCGTCTCGACGTTGTTGAGGAGCGTCGGCCCCTGGTAGAGGCCCTGGTTCGCGGGGAACGGGGGCTTGAGGCGCGGGTTGCCGCGCTTGCCCTCGAGCGAGTCGAGCAGGCCCGTCTCCTCACCGCAGATGTAGGCCCCGGCGCCCCGGTGCACCCACAGCTCGAAGTTGTGGCCCGTCCCGAGGATGTCGTTGCCGAGGTAACCCGCGGCCTTGGCCTCTTCGACCGCTGCTTCGAGCACGTCGGCCTGGTGCATGTACTCGCCGCGGATGAAGATGAAGCCGCGGTTGGCGTGCACCGCGTACGACGCGATGATCATGCCCTCGATCAGGCGGTGCGGGCACTTCTGCATGAGCTCGCGGTCCTTGAAGGTGCCGGGCTCGGACTCGTCGGCGTTGCAGACGAGGTACTTGTCCATCGGGCCGCTCGGGATGAACGAGGCCTTCATGCCCAGCGGGAAGCCGGCGCCGCCGCGGCCGCGCAGGCCCGACTGCTTGAGCTCTTCGATGATGCCTTCCTGCGGCTGGCGCAGGGCGTCCTTCATCACCTCGTAGCCGCCGCGGCGCTCATACACCTCGATGGTGTTGAGACCCGGCTCGTCGATCCCATCGAGCAGCAGGTGCGGTGCGGTGGCGCTCACTTGTCTTCCTCCGGGTCCTGGCCCGTAGCGCGGTGCTCGGTGGCGTCGTCCTTGTTCGGGTCGCTCGAGGGCTGCGTCGTGCTGGAGTGGCGGCGCGGGTCGGGCGCGGCGGAGACGCCTGAAGCATCGGGCTCGGCGTCGCCCTCCGTCGACTCGACCGCGTCAGCGGACCCGGCGCCGCCCGATCCCGCCGACACCACGGACTGCGGGCCGGACGCCCCGTGGGTCGGCGCGTCGCCCGCGGCCGGGTCGGCGATCTTCATGTTGTTGATCTGCCGCTCGGGGAAGATCTCGTCGGTTTTGCCAGCGGCGACCGCGTCGAGGATCCCGGCGACCTCCTCCAGGTCGATCGGGCCGATGAAGAGGCCGTCGATCGAGACCATCGGGGCGATGTCGCACGCGCCGAGGCACTCGAAGCCGCGCACGTAGAACTCGTCCTCGCGGCCCTTGGACTTGGCTTCGAACTCGTGCAGCAGCGCGTCGGCTCCGCGGAGCGTGCACGAGATGTTGGTGCAGACGTAGATCGTCGACTTGCCGACCGGCTCGGTCTCGAACTGGTCGTAGAACGTGGCGACGGCCATCAGCTCTGCCGGGGTGCGTTGCAGCACCGCGCCGACCTGCTGGACGGCGATCGGCGAGCACCAGCCGTGGAGGCGCTGGGCGGCCCAGAGCGCGGGAATGATCGCCGAGCGCGGGTCGGGGTAGCGCGTGAGGTACGACTCGATCTCTTCGCGCAGGTGGTCGGGGACCGGCGTGGTGGCCGGGTCCGGGATGGTCGCGGGAGACTTGGTGAGGTCGGCCGGGGTGTCCCAGCCGGGGATGCGTGATCCGTCGGGACGGCGCGGGATGGACTTGTCGCGGGGGCCGAGCGAGCCGGGCTCCGGAGCGACGAGTGGCGAGTCGCGCGTCTCGATGTAAGGACCGTGGCTCAACGAGCATCGCCCTTTGCGCAGCAGGGTCGGGCCGACCCCATCGCTTTACGGCACTTCACGATCATCGGGGCCCATCCTTGCACCGGACCCGGCCGACGCAAACATCGTGCGAGTTGTTGCACGCGCACCGACCCCGGGGAATCGTCGGCGCCGCAGGGGCACCAGGGACTGGTTCAACCGCTCGCGCGGCCCTGTCGCAGCACCGCGCCGAGCACCTGCTCGGCCCGGGAGTCCCCGAGAAAGAGGGCGCCTGGGCGTTCCTCTTCGGCGTGCCAGCAGGCGCGGCCCTTCGGCGTGCGGCAGATCGCTTCGACGCCTCCGAAGGCATCGAACGCGTAGCCCCAGCCCGTCGCGGTGGCGTCGTACCGCAGCAGGAACGCCTCTTGCTCGTCGTGCACGGTGAAGACGCCGAGCGCGTTGCGCGCACCCCGGCCGTCGATCGGGCCGTGGTCGCCGCGGCGGCCTACGGCGCCCGGGACGAGTCCGAGC
>JAEZDB010000370.1 GCA_023429855.1 Actinomycetes bacterium | reverse complement strand
GGCCGTAGTCGCGCACGCGCAGGCGCGGCGGCACGGGGGCGAGCGGCGGCCGCTTGCGCGGCGGTCCCGGTGCGGCCGGCGCCGCGTGGTACGCCGCATTGATCTCGAGGAACGCCAGCTCGCTGGGCTCCAGCTCGCGGTGCGGCTTGATCGCGTCGACCGGGCAGGCGGTGACGCAGGCGCCGCAGTCCACGCACGTCGACGGGTCGATGAACAGCATCTCGGCCAGCTCGAACGCCGGATCGTCGGGCGTCGGCTGGATGCAGTTGACCGGGCAGGCGTAGACGCAGGAGCCGTCGCCGACGCAGGACTGGGTGACGGCGTGGGGCACTTAGGCGGCGCGGTCGGCCGGGACGCCAGCGCGGGCGGGCGGCTGGAGGGCGTCGTCGGTGAAGAACTCGGCCGTGCGCTCGGGCTCACCGCGGTAGCGGCTGGCCTCGCCGGCGATGCCGAGGCGCTTCCACAGCCGACGGCTGACGGGGTTCATCAGGCCCGTCTCCTCAGCGAGCGCGCGCATGTCGCCGAAGTACGACGCCAGGATCTCGCGCGATTTCGGCGAGTCCCAGAAGGCTTCCTTGTAGACGTCGGCCGGGATGCCGAAGCGCTTGGCGAGCGACCCCGGCGGCGTCATGATCTCGCCGGCCAGCCAGCGCATCGTGATCGGGAACGCGAGCGACAGGTGGAACCGCTGGAACCGGTTCGCGTGGGGCAGCCGCATCTTGAGGAACGCGACCGCGAACGAGATGTGACGGGCCTCCTCGGCGATGTGGATCTCCATGACGCGCTGCAGCGCAGGCGGCAGCTCGAGCGAGCGGATCGCGATCTTCTGGTAATGGTCGATCGGCTCCTCGCCGCCGAGGATCCCGATCATCAGCAGCACAGGCTGGAACCCGCCGAACAGCCCGAGGAACGGCAGCATGAGGCGGAAGTGCGTGCGGGTGCCGGGCACGTCGACGCCGGAGCGGTTCACCAGCTCCTGGAACATCTGGATGTGGTTGCACTCCTCGGTCATCTCGTGGAGGCAGTAGCGGAACTCCGGTGAACCGTTCGGGAGCTCCATCGCGTAGTGCATGAGGCCGCGGATCAGCGCGCTTTCGAAGGCCGCGCCGACCTTGATGATGTTGAGGATCCGCCACTGGCCCAGCTCGATCTGGCGGTCGATCGGCAGCGACTGGTACCACGCGGTGGCGCCGAGCGGGTCGAAGTCCGCCGGCAGGATCCAGCGCGGGTCCTCTGGGTCGATCGCCATGTCGGGCGCGTCCCAGTCGATGTCTTCGTACGGATCGAAGTGCACGTGGACCGAACCCTCCGAGAGGGTTTGGAGCATCTTGCGGTAGTCCGCGTCGAAGCTGGTCTTGGGGGAAGTCGCGGCAGTCACGGCTGGTCCTCTCGGAGCAGATTCCGGGGGCCTACCAGTCATCGGCAGGCTCTCCGGGTTTCACGACCGTAACTTACACACGTGCAACCTGCGGGACGTGTGCTACCGGACACTTGTCCGGTAAACGCTCATGGCGCCGTTCGCGCCGGCGGGACTGGTCATCGACTTCCGCGCTGCGGGCAACTACCCCGCGGCTTCCCTTGCCGGGTGGCGGAAGTTGCGGGCCAGTCTCCCGCGGCGCGGAAGTTGCGGGCCAGTCTCCTGCAGCAGGCTGGGGCGCCAGCTGGCCGCGCGGTGGACTAACTGACCGAGAGTCACTAAGATGCCTCGCAAGCCGTCCGCTCTGCGTCTGTGCCCGGATCCCAACGGATTTGGGCTGGCGTGGCAGAGTAGGAGGCAGCCTTACGCGCGCACCCCGGAGGACCCCATGGACCCCAGCGAGACCGGCCTCGACGCCACCACCACGATCGACTCAGGCGACGCCGCCACCGAGGCTACGCCGAAGGCCGACGCCACGGCCGCGACGAAGGTCGTCAAGGAGGCTGCGGCGAAGAAGCCGAGCCTCGTCGTCCGCAACCCGGCGACCGGCAAGGTCATCGCCGAGCTGCCCGCGATCACGGCCGCCGACGTGCCCGCCGTCGTCGAGCGCGCCCGTGAGGTGCAACCCCGGTGGGAGGCGATCGGCGTGGGCGCCCGCGTCGCGCTCTTCAAGGAGCTGCGCAAGTGGCTCTACAAGCACGAGGCGGAGTTCACCGACACGCTCTCGCGCGAGGGCGGCAAGCCGATCGAGGACGCGTTCTACCTCGAGTGGATCTACGCGATGTCGAGCCTTGAGTACTGGACCAAGGTCTCGCCGAAGCTCCTGAAGGACAAGCGCCGGTGGGCCAAGAACCGCCTGTTCGTCGGCAACTCGACCGTTGAGCGCCGTGTGCCGCACGGCGTGGTCGGCGTGATCGGCCCGTGGAACTACCCGTTCGTCAACTCCGTCGGCGACGTGATCCCGGCGCTGCTGGCTGGCAACGCCGTCGTCCTCAAGCCGGCATCCAAGACGCCGCTCACCTCGCTGCTGATCCAGCGCGGCATGCGCGAGGTCGGCTTCCCCGAAGACGTGTTCCAGGTCGCCATCGGCCCCGGCTCGATGGGCGGCGAGCTCGTCAACCACGTCGACATGATCATGTTCACGGGCTCCGAGCAGGTCGGCCGCGGCATCGCCAAGCAGGCGGCCGAGCGCCTGATCCCGTACTCGCTCGAGATGGGCGGCAAGGACCCGCTGATCGTGCTGAGCGACGCCGACGTGCAGAAAGCCGCCGACCACGCGCTCTACTACTCGTTCGTCAACGGCGGCCAGACGTGCATGTCGATCGAGCGCATCTACGTCGACACGACCGTCTACGACGAGTTCGTCGAGCGCGTCCTCAAGGGCTTCGACAAGATCTCCTATGGCGACCCGGCCGGCGGCGTCGGCACGGTCGAGGTCGGGGCGATGACGGTCTCCAGCGAGGCCGACAACATCCAGGCCCAGGTCGACCAGGCCGTGGCGCAGGGCGCCAAGGTCGTCCGCGGCGGCAAGAAGGTCGTCAAGGGCGACGGCGCCGTGTTCTTCGAGCCGACGGTCCTCACCGAGGTCAAGCACGGCATGGACATCGTCGACGAGGAGACGTTCGGCCCGACGATGCAGATCCTGCGCGTTGAGAACACCGAAGAGGCGATCCGCCTAGCCAACGCCAACCAGTACGGCCTGGCCGCCGCGGTCTACTCCAAGGACGTGCGCCGCGCCGAGGCCGTTGCTCGCCGCATCGAGGCCGGCACCGTGTCGATCAACGATTCGCTGGTCTTCTGGGCTGAGCTCGAGCTCACCCTCGGCGGCTGGAAGTCGTCGGGCGCCGGCGACGGGCGCCACGGCGAGATCGGCCTCCTCAAGTACACGAAGCTGCAGGGCCTGTTCATCAGCCGCGTGCCGCTCAAGAAGATGCCGCAGATGTTCCCCTACGGCACCGGCTCCGCGGCGCTCAAGGGCATCACGAAGTTCTTCTTCAAGTACTCGCGCTAAGCGCCAACGCGCTGGGCGGCTCCGGCCGCTCAGCGCCCCGCGGCCCTTCGGTGCCGCCGAGCGCCTCGGTGGCGCTCGCTTAGCTCTTCGGCGCCGGCGTGGTCTTCGCCGGCGTCGTGCTCTCGGGCGTGGTGCCCGTCGGCGTCGTGGCCGGCAGCTTCGTCTTGCCGCTCGGATCGAGCGCGGTGATCAGCCACGGCGCGGACTTCGTCTTGCGGCTCACGGTGATCGAGCGGCGCGCGTCGGCGTCTTCGACCGGCTTGATCTGCGCCACGCCCATGAGGCCCGCCGTGTCGACGGTGACGGCCACGACGTTGAGGCTCGTGTAGTCCGCGTTCTGGATGGCGTCCTTCACGCCGGCCGCGCACCCGGCGTCGCCGCCGAGGCTCTGCTTGAGCTGGGGGCCGAGCACCTTGCTGCAGATGCCGGCGGCGTCATCCTTCTCGGCGAGGTCGGCGAGCTTCTGGACAACGTCTTGGACCTCGCCCTGTGCGCCGGTGAAGTCGTCGGTCTGCGCCTTCTGCTCAGCGCCGCAGGCGGCCAGGCCGATGGTGGCCGACGTGGCGAGCAGCACGCTGAGCGCGCGGCGCGCGCGCGGCGTGGT
>JAEZDB010000185.1 GCA_023429855.1 Actinomycetes bacterium | reverse complement strand
GGCATGGGCGGTGCCGCCGCCGGCTGCGGCACGACGGCGATCATCTCGCCGGCCACGTGCTTCTTCTTCAGCGGCGCGGTGGTGATGATCGAGCCGAGCGCGGCGACGGTCACGTACTCCTCGTTGGGGCCGCCGGGATCGATGACCAGCAGATCGCCGGGCTTGAACCACGCCTGGGCGCCTGGCTTCAGGATGAGCGCCGCCTGCTCGCTGATGTCGATGCGCGTCTCGCCCGCGGCGACTTCGCTGCGCACGGCGGTCTGCGGCACCGTCGTGAGCGTCTCCCCGGCCGGCAGGGTGTAGGGCTGCCAGCCGCGCTCGGCAGTCCATTCCGAGAACGTGCCGTCGGCGTTGCGGCGCACCAGCCGGGTGCCCGGCGTGCTCGAGAGGTTCGCGCCGGCGCTGCCGCCGGGCGTGTGGAACCGCGGCGGCTCGGTCTCGGGCGGCAGGACGAGCGGCACGTCGCCCGGAGTCGGGCCTGCGGCGTTGAACGCGATGTTCACGCCGATGATCGCCATGAAGCCGTTGCGCACGCCCGCGGGCAGCTTCGTGGCGTCCAGGCGGCTCTTGCGCGAGTCGAAGTACCCGGCGCGGCGCGTGCCGTCGGGCATGTAGACGAGCAGCGCGTCGGCGTCGATGTTGGCCAGGTCGAAGTCGCGCAGGTACTTCTCGCGCCCGGCGACGTTGTCCCACGTGAGCGACTCGGGATGCTGGAAGCCCATCTTGGCCAGGTGCCGGTAGATCTCCTTGCGGGTGTCCTCGTCCGGGATGTTGCCGTTTTCGTCCAGGAACGCGATCGGATCCACGTCGCCGGTCATCGCGCGGTACCGGCCGCGCTCGAACGCGCGCGGCTGGATCGCGGGTAGGCCGTCGGTCGTGGCCGCCAGCACCTTGCCGGCCTTGTCGGGCTGGCCGGCGCGGGCCAGCTCGTAGTCGACGTCGACCCACACGTTGTCGGCGGGAATGCCGTTGTCGGTCGGGTTCAGGCCCACCTCGGCCGACGGCTTGGAGATCTTGCCGGAGACCTCGTAGCCCTCCATCGCTTTGCGGTCCTTGCCGTTCCACTCGGCCTTGCGCTGGTCGTAGCGGGCGAGCACCTTGAAGTAGGTGTCCTCGTCGACCCCGGCGGCCTGCAGCTTGGCGGTGATCACCGACTCGTCGGGCATCTGCTTGAGCATGGCCGTGTCGAGGTGGTCGGGGTGGAAGCCCAGCCAGTCGACGTCGAGCTGCGACACGTTCTTGGCCTTGACGGCCTCCCACTTGGGCAGCATGCCTTCGGCGAGGCGGCGGATCGACCCCGGGCTGCGGTCGCGCACGGCGATCATCAGCTTCTTGGCCTTGGCGTAGGCCAGCAGCTGGGAGTCGATGAGGCCGTCGATGCCCCACAGCTTGCGGGCGAGCAGGTCGGTGATCTCGTCGCCGGGCACGAGGCCCTTGCGCCCCTTGGCCAGCAGGCGACCGGCGCGCGAGGCACCGAGCTTCTGCGCGCGGCGCAGCATCGACGACTTGCCGCCGTACTTGACGAGCTTGCAGGCGGCGATGCCCGGCAGCGCGGCCTCAAGGGCAAGGTCGGGGCCGTAGGTGGCCAGCAGCTCGCCGGTGCCGCGCGAGAGGTCCTCCCAGGTGGCGGCGTCCCACTGGTCGCGCGTGGCGATCGTGGCTTTGGCGAACGCTTCATTGGCGATCTGCAGCGCCTGGCCGGAGTCGAGCTGGTCGTCGAAGGCCAGGAGCGTGGCGACGAGCTCCTCGCGCGCTTGGGCGAAGGCCTCGGGCGCCTCCTCCTTGATCGTGACCAGCAGCTCCTGCAGGTAGATCGAGACGCCCGTCTCCTTCACCTGGCGGGCGAAGGCGAGCGCCGCACTGGCCGACTCCTGCGCTCCCGTGACGCGCTCGCCGAGGGTGCGGGCCGCGCCGTCGGTGAGCAGGAACGCCGCCTCGGTGAGCGAGAACGGCGGCGTGACGGGGTCCGCCAGGTCGATCGAGACGGTGCGCTCGTCGGCGCCGTCGGCGATCGACACCTGCGAGGGCGTGATGTCGACGTCGACCGGCCGGCCCTGGTCGTCGAAGGTGTGCAGCAGCCCGCCGACCTCTAGCCTCACGCGCCCGCGCGAGCCGCCGTCGGACCGCGTGGCGATGACGCCGTGGAGCGGGATCTTCTCGCCGGGTTCGAGCCGCCTGGCGACGCCGCAGCCGCAGGCGTCCGGGTCGCCCAGTTCGCTGATCTGGCCTTCGACGACGTTCTCTAGGCGCTGGGAGCGCACGTAGACGGTGACGTGCTGGTCGGGGCTGACGTTCTTCACATGGCCGGAGAACGCCCACCGGCCGCCGGCCTTCACGAGCCCGTGCGTGGGGCCGCTCGCGGTGAGGGCGAGGAGCTTGGGCTGGCCGATGTCGATGCCGGTGCGGTCGGTGCCGACGACGGTTCGCGGCTCCGGGGTCTTGCCGGTCGCGTCGGCGCGGACCTCCACGCGCGCCTTGTCGGCCGCCTCCGCGCGGAAGGTGAGCGTCTTCACCGAGGCGCTGGCCATCGTGCCGATCTGGACCGCTCGCGCGGACTGGTTGGTCATCGGCGTGTCGGGCGCACCGCCCGTGCCGGCCAGTGCCTTGATCTGCAGCGGGTAGGGCGCCAGCGGATTGCGGGCGACCAGCGTTTCGACGCGCGTGCGCAGGTCCAGCACGACGTCTGAGAGGTCCTCGCCGGAGACGTTCTCCAGCCGCACCGTCACGGTCGCGGGTTTGGGGACCGGGTCGCCGGTGGCGGGGTCGACGGCCTCCAGCGCGATCTCGTCGGGTTCGACGGTCACGTCGACGCGGAGGTCTTCGCCGACATCCACGACCTCACGGTCACCGGCTTCTGCGGTGCGGTCGAGCGGGTCCTTGCCGCTGACGGCGGTGCGCAGCGCGGTGGCTCCGCGGCTCGTGCCGACGATCTGCACGTCGAACGTGCGCGACTTGCCGGGTTCCAGCGTGAACGGCTCGGGAGGGTCGGTCCCGGTGAAGCGCACGCGATCCGCTTCGTTCTCGAAGAGGATGGCGTTCTCCCCGAACCTGATGCCAGAGATCGGGCCGGTCGCCGTCGGCGAGACCGCCACCTTCACTCTGGCGGGCACCGGCTGGTCAAGCGGGAAGCGGAAGCCAGGCAGGTCGTCGCCGTCGTAGGCGATCGTGACGGTCAGGCCGTCGCCCTGGTCGGAGCCCACGTCGGCATTGGAGGCCTCGCCGACCTTGCCGACCGAGCCTTTGCTGCCGGCGGCGGCTTCGGGGCACTTCGCCGTCTCAAAGCAGGACGGCTGCAGGTACCGGCCGCCGCTGCCACCTTGGGCGCAGCCGTTCCACGGCGACGTCGACGCGCACTCGGCCGCCAGGTTCGTTCCACCCTCCACGCGGTTGGCCTCGTTCGTGGTGTTGACCGGCGGCGGCTGGCTCCCCTGGAAGAAGACCGCGCCGCCCACGGCGGCCCCGCCATCGCCGTTGGGTCCGCCGTCGGCGCCCGGCGTGGCCGAGTTCAGCGTGTACTGGCCGCACCGCCGGTACTCGTTGCGGTCGCCGGGAACCTTGCAGGCTGGGTCGCCGGGTCCGTTCCCCACCTGGATCCGTCCCGGCTGCCCGAGCTGGGCCCCTTGGCCGTGGGCACCGTCGCCGCCGATGCCGGCGGGCCCGCCCAGGGCGGCGTTGCGGGCGAAGTGGGTGCCGACGATCGACGTCGCCCCGGCCGCGTAGAC
>JAEZDB010000137.1 GCA_023429855.1 Actinomycetes bacterium | reverse complement strand
GCCACTTCAAACGCGATCCCGCCGCGCAGAGCGCAGCGCCGCGCTAGCGGGTGATCGTCTCGGCCTCGCCGAGGCACCACGCCAGCAACCCGGGCCAGGGCCCGAAGCCGTCGGCCGGCTCAAAGTGCCCGCAGGGGCCGAGCGCGTCGCACGGCACGCCGAGCGGCTCCACGATCGCCGGGATCGCCCCGGAGTCGGGCCAGAACTCGTCGGACGACGAGATCACCGCACGCGTCGAGCGCGCGGCGACGGCGGCGTCGACGGGGGAGAGGTCCATGTCGTAGAAGCCGTGGATCAGCTCCGCGTGCTCGCCCGACGGCAGCTGCGGCGGCGCGATCAGCGCCACGCGATCAGCGATCGGCAAGCCTGGTTCGAAGTGCACGAGGTGGTCGATCCACGCGCGAGCGCCCAGCGAGTGCGCGACGACGATCAACGGGCCGGCCGGGTCACCGCGCTCGCCGCGCTCCTCTTCGGGCAACCCCGGCGCGGCGTCGAGCGCGACCAGTCGCTCGCGCAAGGTCGCCGTCCACGTCTGCAGCGTCGGCTCGGTGGGCTTCGGCAGCTTCCGCAGCCGCGCCATGTGGCCGCGGGCGCGCAGCTCGGTCGAGAGCCAGACGAGCCAGTGGTCGGGGCCGACGCCGCCGTAGCCGTGCAGGAGCAAGTAGCGCGCCATGGCCGCGCAGCCTAGCGACGGGCGCCGAGACACCCCAGGCCGGTGGCGGCCCCTCACGCCGGTCTCCACGCCCGATCGACCCGGCCCCAGTGCACCGCTACGATTCGTCATCGCCATGGCGTCCCACGCGGCAGCACCGATCGCACCACGGTTCCGGCGGCCCGAGCGGCGGCCGGTCGACCGCTTCGCGCTCATCGGCAGCTCGCTGCTCTTTGCGCTCGTCGTGCTCTGGGCGCTCTCGCTGGTCAAGCCCTACCGGGTGTCGTCGGGCTCGATGGCGCCGACGGCGATCGTCGGGCAGCGCATCGTGGCCGATCACCTCAGCGACGAGAAGTGGTCGCCGAAGGTCGACGAGATCGTCGTGTTCAAGGCGCCCGGCGGCGCCGAAACGGGCGCCGCGCACGAGTGCGGCTCGCGCCGTCGGCCAGGCACCGCGTGCCTGGTGCCGTTGCGCGGACGCACCCACATCAGCTTCGTCAAGCGCGTCGTCGGCGTGCCCGGCGATCGCATCGCGATCACGGGCGGCCACGTCGTGCGCAACGGCCAGCCGGTGACGGAGCCGTTCGCCACCGACTGCGAACAGGAGATCTGCAACCTCGCCGAGTTCACGGTGCCACGCGGCTCGTACTTCGTGATGGGCGACAACCGCGGCGACAGCAGCGACTCGCGCTTCTGGGGGCCGGTCCCGCGGGCGCAGATCATCGGGCGCGTCTTCGGCAGCTACTGGCCGCCCAGCCGCATCGGCGCGCTCTGATCGACTCCTCGCAAACGCCGCAAACTCCAGGGTCTTTGGGCATTCGCAACGTGAGCAGCGATGTGGCGAAATTCCCGCTAGCGTGAGCCGCATGGCCATCGGAATGGTGCGGCGGATCGCCGCAGAGGTGCGGCGCGACGTGATCGCCGCCCGGGAGCGAGACCCGGCCGCGACCGCCACCAACCACGCGCTCGTGCTCGCGACCTGGCCCGGCGTCCACGCGCTGCTCGCGCACCGCGTCGCCTCAGCGCTCCGCGGCGCCGGCGTGCCCGCCGTCCCGCACCTGATCGCGCACTTCGCGCGGCGGCGCACCGGCATCGAGATTCACCCGGCCGCGCAGATCGGGCAGGGTCTCTTCATCGACCACGGCAGCGGCGTCGTGATCGGCGAGACGGCTGAGATCGGCGACAACGTGACGATCTACCAGGGCGTCACCTTGGGCGGCACGGGGCTGCAGCAAGGCAAGCGGCACCCGACGATCGGCAACGGCGTGACGATCGGCAGTGGCGCGAAGCTGCTCGGGCCGATCACCGTCGGCGATGGCGCGAAGATCGGCGCCAACAGCGTCGTGATCCACAACGTGCCCAAAGACTCCACCGTGGTCGGCGTTCCTGGCCACCCGGTGCGCATCGAGGGCAAGCGCCCGTCGGGCCCCGACGCCGACTGGGCGCACCTGCCCGACCCGGTCGCCGACGCGATGGACGCCCTCTCCGCTCGAATCGCCGAGCTGGAGCGCCAGATCGAGCGGCTTGGCGGCACTCCCGCCCCTGCAGTCGCCCCGGCCGACGGCGAACGCGCGACGCTGCGCAGCCGCGGCAACGGCCCGAGCCCCGCCGGTGGCTGACGCCACGGTGGCAGCGCCGCCGAACCCGATCCAGCGCACCTGGGATGGCACCCCGCCGGCGCTGAGCAGCGAGGACCTCGCGCGCTACCTCGCGTTCATCGGCGTCGACGCACCAGCCGAGCCGACGCTCAGCGCCCTGGCTGAGATCCAGCTCGCGCACCTGCACGCGATCCCGTTCGAGAACCTCAGCGCGCTGCTCGACGAGCCGGTCTCGCTCGATCACCACGCGCTGCTCGCCAAGATGCTCTCCGGCACGCGCGGCGGCTACTGCTTCGAGCACAACATGCTCCTCGGCGGGGCGCTCGCCGCGCTCGGCTACGAGGTGCAGCTGCTGGCAGCCCGTGCGATGGTCGGGCTTGAGCCCGGCGAGGTCCGGCCGCGCACCCACCTCGCGCTGCTCGTCACGGCGGTCGATGCGCCGCCGCGGCTCGTCGACGCCGGCTTCGGCCGCGCGACGCTCAACGGCCCGCTCATCCCCGAGGCCGGTCTCGAGCAGCAGCTGGGCGTCGACCGCTACCGACTCGTCGACCACGACGGCGAGTGGGCGATGGAGACGGCCCGCTCGGTCGACGGACCGTGGACCACGCTCTACCTCGTCGATCCGCGCCCGGTCTACCCGGTCGACGTCGAGGCGGCCAACCACTTCGTCGCCACGCACGACCTCTCACACATGCGCCGCACCCTCGTGGTGCTTCGCGCGACCGCTGAGGGCAAGCGCACGCTCCTGCTGCGCGCGACGACCGACGGCCAGCGCAAGCTCGTGCCCGGCGAGTTCGTCGTCGACGAGGTCGGACGCCAAGGCCGGCGCGAGGTCGAGCCCCGCGAGCTTGCTGCGGTGCTGCGCGATGAGTTCGGGATCGTGCCGCCGGCCGCGCTTGACGGGCCGCTCGGCTAGCGCCTGGTCGCCGCTCACGCGCGAACGTCGGGCTCGGCCGGATCTGCTCGTCCGCGCGCCTAGACGGACGGCCGGGTAGCGCAGTGGTACGCCCGTGTGCCAGACTCGTAGTTACACCAGTGAAACTACGCTGAGAAGAGTTCGTTCATGGGCAAGAGCACGTCATACGCGGGGAAGACCGTCCTCATCACGGGGTCGGCCCGGGGCATCGGCTGGGAGTCGGCCAAGCGGCTGCACGCCGGCGGCGCCAAGGTGTCGCTCGTGGGGTTGGAGCCCGACCTGCTCGCCGAGCGCGTGCAGTCGCTCGGCGCGGAGCGCGCCGCGTGGTTCGAGGCCGACGTGACCAGCGTCGAGCAGCTGCAGGCTGCGGTCGACGGCACGGTCGCGAAGTTCGGCGGCATCGACGTGGCCATCGCCAATGCCGGCGTGCACTACGTGGGCTCGTTCAACAACGCGCCGCTGGCGCAGATCGAGCGCGAGCTGGAGATCAACCTCTTCGGCGTCGTGCGCACCGACAAGGTCGTCCTCCCGCACCTGGTCAAGTCCGGGGGCTACCTGCTGAACATCGCCTCGCTCGCTGCCGCCACGCACGCGCCCCTCATGTCGGCGTATGCGTCGTCGAAGGCTGGCGTCGAGGCGCTGACGAACGCGATCCGCGTCGAGATGGTGCCGCAGGGCGTCGGCGTCGGCTGCGCGTACTTCGGGTTCATCGACACCGACATGGTGCGCGACGCCTTCAGCGACGAGTCGACGAAGACGCTCGAGAAGCTCATGCCGGGCTTCATCCGCAAGACGGTCACGGTCGACCATGCCGTCGACGCGATCGAGCGCGCGATCCTCAATCGCAGCGATCGCACGTGGGCGCCGCGGTACGTCGGCGGCGTGCTTGCTGGCCGCGGGATCGCACAGCCGCTCTCGGAGAAGCGGATGCTCGCGGCCAAGGGCCGTCTGCTCAAGGCGATCGGCCAGGCCGACGAGTCGGTTGTCCGCGACCGCGCGGCTGAGGCGACGGCGGCGTCGAAGGCTGCCAAGGCCGGCGGCGCGAAGACCGGCGCGGCCAAGAGCAGCGCTGCCCAGAAGAGCGAGAAGGCCGGCGCAGCCAAGTAGCGGGCCACCGGGGCCGATGGGGGAACGCGCCGCTAGCGTGCGGCGCGTGTCCATCCCGTCCGACCCGAACATCTACGACCCCGGGAGCGAGACCCGGGGCATTCCCGGCTACGGCTCGATGCGTCGCCGGGTGGGCGACGAGGCCGGCAGCCGCCGCCTCGGGACGAGCGTGTGGGACGTCCCGCCCGGCAACGGCGCGTACCCCTACCACTTCCACTACGTCGAGGAAGAACAGCTGATCGTCCTCGAAGGCCGGCCGCTGCTCAAGGACGCCCGCGGCTGGCGGCGGCTCGAGCGCGGCGCGGTCGTCGCGTTCCTGCCTGGCGAGGAAGGCGGCCACCAGATCTACAACGACGGGCCCGGCCTCGTGCGGTTCCTGTCGATCAGCACGAGCGGCGAGCCCGACATCGTCGCCTACCCCGAGCAGGGCAAGATCGGCGTCTTCGAGCGCCCGCCGGGCGACGGCAAGCTCTGGCAGCTCTTCCGCACGAGCGACGAGGTGCCCTACGACAACGGCGACATCAAACCCGTGGAGCCGCCGACGGGGCTCTAACGCAGGCCGGGCCGAACGCGTCGCGTTTGGCCCCGACGGGGAGAGGCGCTAGTAGAAGACGGTGCGGTGGCGGTGCCGGGGCTGCGCCTTGTAGCTCGGCGACTGGCCGTGCGACCAGAGCGCCATGTCGAGCTCGTGCGGCGCGGCGCCGCTGAGGCCCGCGAGCTGCTCGACGGCCTGGATCGCGCACGAGCGGATCTCCTGCTCCCACGAGCCGTGGGGGAGAAGCCGGCCTTCGTCGATCGCGGTGGCGAGCGGCTCGGAGTAGACGAGCGCCCGGTCGACGCGCAGCACGTGCGGGACGAGGTTGTCGGCGAACAGGGTCAGTCGGTCCAGGTCCTTGAACGTCGCGACGCCGAAGCGCTGCAGCTCGGGCCCGGCGATCTGCGCGCGCTTGTAGTAGCCGCGGTCGTCGAAGAACGCCATGCCCGCGGCGAGCGACTCGGCCAGGCGCTCGGCGGAGCCGCCTGCTTCGTCGACGACCTTGCCGGCGGGCCGGTCGCCGAGCCAGCGCCCGAGCTGGCGCAGCGCGTCGGCGTAGAGCGACATCAGCTCGTGGCCCGGCTGCTGGCCCAGCACCTCGGCGACCTCGGCCGCCGTGATGCGGCGCAGCTCGTCGTTGCTCCAGGCGCCATCGCCGTGGAACCGCTCGGTCAGGCCGGTCGCCATCGTGTAGTAGCCCGACATGCCTGGTCGCTTGGCGATGGTGGGCCACCAGCCTGAGCCGAAGTTGATCGTCGTAAGGCAGAGCACGTAGCGGGCGACGTCTTCGCGGGAACCTTCGGTGAAGTGCGTCTCCGGCTCCGGCGGACCGACCGGCTCGGGCGTGATCGCCGCGAGACGGTCAGGCACGATCCGCACCGACTTCGCCCCGGCGGCGATGGCGGCGCTGTGCTCGCGGACGTGATCGGTCAGACGCATCGCCCGCCAGTCTGACGCGCGGGCCAGGTCGCGTGGGCGGTCACAAGTTGTTCGCAGGTCGGCCCCAGCTCGTTTACATCGCGGCGCGAGGGCGCCCATACGCTCGGCGCCCCCTCGCCGACGGCCTTTCCAGGGCGGTCGGCGCCGTCTAGCTGGAATCCGGATGTCTGCTCCACCCAACCCCCTTGGCCGCCCCCTGCGCGCGGCCGTCCTCGGCGTCGCCGTCACCGCGACCGCGTTCGTCGCCTCGCCCGTGGCTCCCGCTGCGGCGGCCCTCACCGGCATCGATCTGTCGACCTACGTGCGCGTCGGCCGCTTCGACCTGCCCGAGCCCACGCGCACCGTGCCTGCGCCGACCGACGGCGGGCTGCTGGCGCAGGAGGCGTCGGGCGTCGCCTACAACCCAGCTACCGACACGCTGTTCATCGCCGGCGACGGGAGCCGCTCGGTCACGCAGGTCACGAAGACGGGCCAGCTCGTCGACTCGATGACCCTCCCGGCCAACGCCGCCCGCCCGCGCGGCGTCGAGTTCGACGATACCGAGGGCATCACCGCCATCGGCGGCGGCGAGTTCGTCATGACCGAGGAGCGCGAGCAGAAGCTCGTGCGCTTCACCTACGCGCCCGGCACGACGCTGCAGCGCAGCGCCACGAAGACCGTCACATTCGGTCCGACGGTCGGCAACGTCGGCCTTGAGGGACTCAGCTACGACGCGAAGACCGGCGGCTTCATCGTGGTCAAGGAGAAGGACCCGCTCGGCGTCTTCTCCACGACGGTCGACTGGGACGCCCTCACCGTCGCCAACAACTCGACGAACCTGTTCGACCCGGCGCTGCTCGGCACGACCGACGTGTCCGACGTCTACTCGCTTGCCAACGTGCAGGCGCTGGCCGGAACACCCGACGCCGATCACCTGATCTTCGTCAGCCAAGAGGCCGGCAAGGTCATCGAGACCGATCGCGCCGGCGTCGTGAAGAGCTCCTTCGCGCTCATCAAGGACGCCGACAACCCGCTGTCGATCCAGGATCAGACCCACGAGGGCGTGACCGTCGACGAGGACGGCAAGGTCTACGTGGTCAGCGAAGAGGGCGGCGGCGACATCGACCACCCGCAGCTGTGGGTCTACGCCCCGGCGGCGGTCGCGAACCAGGCGCCGACGGCGGTTGCGCTGACGAGCCCGGTGACCTCCCTCCCGGAGAACACCAACACCACGGCGCGCGTGAAAATCGCCGGGATCTCCGTGACCGACGACGGCCAGGGAACGAACGACCTCGCGGTCGCCGGCCCCGACGCCGCGAGCTTCGAGGTCGACGCGACCGGCCTCTACCTCAAGGCCGGCACCGCGCTGAGCAACGCCGCCAAGGCGAGCTACTCGGTCCGCGTGACCGTCGACGACGCCACCGTCGGCAGCGCGCCCGACGCGACGACCGCCGACCTCACCGTGAACGTGACGGCCGTGACGGCCGCACCGGCGTCGACCTCGGTCGCCGTGACGGAGGCGGCGCCGTGGGCCAGCGGGAATGCCCCTTACGGCGCCGACTGGTTCGAGGTGACGAACACGGGCGCGTCCCGTGTCGACCTCGCGGGCTGGAAGGTCGACGACAGCTCAAACGCGTTCGGCTCCGCGATCGTCCTGAACGGCGTCGCGACGCTGCTGCCTGGCGAGGCTGCGATCTTCATCGACGGCGACGCGGCCAAGGCCGACGCCTTCAAGGCGACGTGGTTCCCAGGCGGCGTGCCGGCTGGCTTCAAGATCGGCACCTACTCCGGCTCGGGCATCGGCCTCAGCACCGACGGCGACGAGGTCAACCTCTTCGACGGCGTCGGCACCCACGTCACCGGCATCGCCTTCGGCGCGTCGACGGCTGGCAAGTCGTTCGACAACACCGAGTCGATCGGTGCAGCGACGGGCGCCCGCCCGGTCGTTACCGCGCTGAGCGCGGCTGGCACCAACGGCGCGTTCACGGTCGGCACCGAGACCGGTTCGCCGGGCGTCGGGGCGGCGCGCACGCCGCTGGCGATCACCGAGGTGGCCTCCTGGGGCAACGACGACTCGGTCTACGCCGCCGACTGGTGGGAGCTCACGAACCAGAGCAACGCCACGATCGACCTGACCAGCTTCAGGGTCGACGACAGCTCGGGCGCATTCGCTAGCGCGGCTGCGCTCACCGGTGTCTCGGCGCTGGCCCCAGGCCAATCGGCGATCTTCCTCGAGGGCGACGCGACGAAGGCCGCGAAGTTCGCGGGCGCATGGTTCGACAACTCCGTCCCGGCCGGATTCCTGATCGGCTACTACAGCGGTTCGGGCCTCGGTCTCAGCGGAGGCGGTGACGCCGTGAACGTGTTCAACGCGACCGGCGACCGCGTCACCGGCGTGGCCTTCGGCGCGAACACGGCGAACGTCTCGTTCGACAACCACGTCGGACTGGGGAGCTACTCCGCTCCGCTGCCGGCACTCACCACGCTCTCGGTCCACGGCCAGTTCGGCGCGTTCACCGCGCACGACCAGATCGGCTCGCCAGGGCGCATCGCCAACCCGACCGTTGGCCCGCGCCTGGAAGCAACCGCGCCGGTCTTCCCGACTGCTGCGGCCGGCACCACCGGCATCGGCCAGTGGGTCACGGCGACGAACACGGGCGATGCCGACGTGACCGTCTCCCGCGTCGCGATCCGCGAGGCCGACGACGCCTCGGCTGGCGACTTCTTGCTCGGTGCCGATCGCTGCACGGGCGTCACGCTCGCGCCGTCGGAGACGTGCAAGGTCCTCGTCCGCTTCTCGCCGGCGCGCGAGAACGCGACGTCGACCGCCGCGCTGGTCCTCAGCTCCAACGTCGCTGGCGGCACGACCTCGGTCGCGCTGACGGCGACGAGCACCGGCCTGCCAGCTGGTCCGAAGGGCGAGACCGGTGCGGTTGGTCCGGCTGGCCCCAAGGGCGAGACCGGCGCAGCGGGCGCGGCTGGGCCGAAGGGCGACACCGGGTCGGCTGGTCCGGCAGGTCCCAAGGGCGACGCCGGCGCTGCTGGTCCGAAGGGCGACACCGGTGCGACGGGGCCGGCTGGTCCGAAGGGCGAGGCCGGGTCGCTCTCGCTGACGATCTCCGCAAGCAAGGTGGGCAAGGGGCTCCGCCTGCGGGTGCGGCTCGCCAACGAGGGCATGACGACCGTGAAGGACGTGCGGGTCAAGCTGACGCTGCCGAAGGCGCTGAAACCGCTCAAAGGCACCTCGGCGACCGTCCGCGAACTCGGCGGCAAACGCGGTGCGAGCGTCTACCTGGGCGCCAAGCTTAAGCGGGGCGCGTCGCGCCAGCAGACGATCACGGTCAAGGTCACCGTCGGCGGCGAAACCGTCTCCAAGAAGGTCCGCGTCACCGTCTGACGCACGCTGGGATGCGGGGTTTTTTTTACCACCCCGGGGGACTGAACAAC
>JAEZDB010000416.1 GCA_023429855.1 Actinomycetes bacterium | reverse complement strand
GCGCTGCACCGCCTCGCGGCACGGCTCGCCGACGCGCGCGACCCGGTCCAGATCGAAACGATCCTGATCGCTGCCGTCGACGCTCGCGCGGCGCTCGAGCACGTACGGATCGAACCGGCGAGTGGTCCTGCTCCGCAGCGCGAGGCGCTCTTCTTGCCCGAGCTCGGCGGCAGCGGCACCGTTGCGCAGCTGCCGCTGATCGGCGACGGCGGGCGCGTCCACGGCGTGCTGCACGCGCTGCTCGCGGGCGAGCTCGACGACGACGAAGAGGCGTTTCTGCATGGTGCTGTGTCGCTCGCAAGCCAGGCGCTCGCGCGGGCTGCTCGCGCGTCGGCGAGCGCGCTCGGTGTGGGCGACGCCGCGACCGACCTGCCGGCAACCCGGTGGTGGCAGGAGGCGTTCGCCGGTGAGGCTGAGCGGTGCGGCAAGGAGGGTGTGCCGCTCTGCATCGTCACGGTCGAGATCGACCTGGCGGCGGTGGCCGCCGAGCACGGCTACGTCGCGGCTGACGCGTTCCTCATCGACGTGGTCGACCGCTGGCGCGAGGCCGGCCACGATCTGCTGTCGCCGCTTGGCACCGAGGTGCTGGTCGCGCTGCTCCCGGGCCGGACCGAGCACACGGCACGCGGCATCGCCGCGAAGGTCGTCGCGCAGCTCGACGACGCGTCGGCGGTGCGCTGCGCCGTCGGGCGGTGGGACGGCGCCGAGACGGGCGACGCCCTGCTCGTCCGCACCCGCGAAGCGGCGCTGCGCCACCGCTGACCGGGCGCCCGTAGCTGACCGCGGGCGTGTTCATAGTCGTTCACCGGGCCTCGGGTCGAAGCGTGGTTCTCTCTAGGTGGGACGAGCCGACTGGCCGCTCCCTCCCTAGAGAAGCCCGACATGACTGACTCCACTGCCACTCGCCCCACTGCCCGCACGGCGACACGCCGTGGAGGGGTCGTCGAGTTGCTCTGGCACCAGCGCGAGGTCGAGCTCTCGGGGGTGCTGCACCGCATCCGCGTCCCGCTGATCGGGGCGGTCGACGCTCCCGTGCTGTCGCACGAGCTCACATCGTTGCTCGCGCCGTGGTGGTCGGGGCCCGCCGTGCTCTCGCCGTCGATCCAGGTCACGTCGGTCGTCGCTGACGTGCAGTGCGACGACCTCGGCGCCTGCGAGCTGGTGCTGCTCGTCACGACCGACGCCCTCGCCGAGGACCACTCGATCGTGAACATGCGGATGATCCGCGACCTGCGTCGCGCACTGCGTCTGCACCGGCTGCGCTCGTCGGCGCAGCCCGAGCTCGCCGCTGCTTGAGCACGCAGCCCGTGGGATCATGCGTGAGGCATGGCCAAGAACCGTCGTCCCCAACCGCGCGACGAAAAGCGCGCGGAGATCGTCGAGGCGGCGGCCGAGCTCTTCTTGGAGCTCGGGTACGAGAAGACGTCGATCGGCAAGATCTGCCAGGTCGCAGGCGTCGCGCCCAACACGATCTACTGGTACTTCGAAGGCAAGGACGCGCTCCTTGTGGCCACCGCCGACAGCTTCTTGCAGGCCGCGCTCGCGGACTACGGCGAGGTGATGGGCCGCCCGCTCGTGGACCAGATGGAGTGGATGGTCGACCGGTTGCGTCCGTTCAAGGGGCTCGTCTCCACGATCCACGAGCGCGCTTCGCAGTCGCCGCACGTCGCCGAATGGCACGCGAGTTTTCACGCGGCGGTCGAGCAGCTGGTCGAGGCGCAGCTGCCCGCGCCGCTCGACGCCGCGACGCGGGAGGCCGACGTGACGATCGTCGCGTTCACGCTTGAGGGCATCGTCACGCACGACGTCGGCGCCGAGGCCTCCCGGGGTGTCTACGAAGCGCTGATCCAGCGTGTCCTCGCGTCGAGCGGCGCAGGGCTGGCGCACGACGTCACGACCCGGTAGCGCTGGCCGGCGGCCTCGAGCCGCTCGATCAGCGGTTCGCCGATCCCCGTCGCCGGCGTGAGCACGCCGGCGGCCGGTGGAAGACGGTCGCCGTCGAACGCCAGGCTCAGTCCCGCTTCGCTGAGCATCACCGCCGTCGCGCGGTAGCCCGGGTCGCCGTCGGCGTTGATCTGCAGCTGCAGCGGTCCGCCTTGCTCGGTCTTGGCCGAGAGCGTCACGTCGAAGCGGCCGCGAGCCTGCAGCTCCTCGCTCGGCCCGTCGCCAGGCGAGGGAAGCAGCCGGTCGAGCAGCCGCCGCGTGGGGCCGAGCCAGTACCCGGCGATCACGAGCGGGATGCCGACGAGCAGACCGGCGGCGGCCAGCGCGCCGAGCACCCCGGTGCCGGTGGCCATCGACTCCCGGTAGCGCAGCTGGCGTCCATAGGCGAAGCCGGAGAGCGCGTTGCTGCGCCGCACCACGCGGGAGTTGACGGCGCCCATCACAAACGGCCCCCGGAACGCTCGGGCGCCGCCGCCGCGCCGTGGGCGGTGCAGGTCTGGTTGCCAGCCGAGCTTCGGTTCCTGGCGCGCGTCGGGCGTGAGCGAGTACGGATCGAGCACCCGGCGGATCTGCGACCGATCGCGCCGCAGCTCGGCGACCTGCTCGCGCAGCGAGGCCACGGTGCCGCCGCTCACGCCCCCGACGAGCGAGACGACGTACTCCACATCCGTCAGCCCGCCAGCTCCCCGGGCCACCGCTTCTCGGTGAAGCGCCAGCGTGCCGAGGTCAGACGGCACGGAGTCGAACCCGCAGGCGTGGACGATCCGGGCGCCGCTGGCCTGCGCGGCCTCGTGGGCGGCGTCGATGGAGCGCCGCATGAAGAGCACCTCGCCGGTCAGGTCGGCGTAGTGGGTGCCTGCGGCCGCGCACGCCTCCACGAGCGGCAGGCCGTACCGCGCGTACGGGCCCACCGTCGTGACGACCACGCGGGCCGACTGCGCCAGCTCCGCAAGGGCCGCGGCGTCGTCGCTGTCGGCAACGAGCACAGGCCACCTCGCTGCGACGCCCGGGAGCTCGTCGCGCACAGCCTCGAGCCGTTGCTGCGAACGGCCCGCCAGGGCGATGCGAGCGCCGTGAGGTGCCCGCCGGGCCAGCTGCTCAGCGGTCAGCCGCCCGACGAATCCGGTGGCTCCGAAGAGGACGAGGTCATACGCGCGGCTGGCATCGGTGGGCACCGCGGCACCGTATCTTGAATAGCATTCAAGATTCAACTACGGTCTCTTTCGACCTCGCGCTGACCAGAAGCCAACGTATGACCGAACCCCTCGCCCCGGAGTCCTTGCGCTCCCTCCCCACCGCTGCGCTCCTCGAGCTGTTCTGCGAACTCGACGCGCCGACGCTCGACCAGATGCATGGCGACTACGCCTCTGAGCTGCTGCGCCAGCCCACGGCTACCGCGACGGTCCTGGGCCGTGCGGCGGTCGATCGACCGCTCTGGCGCTGGCGCAGCAAAGGGTTTCGCCCGGTCGACGCCCGCACCGGGCGTGGCTACAACAGCTTTCGCGTCGGCTCGCGCATCGTGCAGCGCTACCCGATGCAGACCCGCCTGGGGCCCTCTCGCTTCGATGGCCGGCCGGCCTACCACCTGCTGTATCCGGCGTTTCGCTCGACCTGCGGCGCGATCGGCATGGTCGACGAGCTGCGGGTCGCAGGCGACGGAGTGTTTCTCGGCGTCGGCACGTGGGGCTTCAGCGACGCCCGGCGCCACGTTGCGCTGCCGTTCTTGCTGACCGACGTCGGACGGCCGTACCTCGCCGACATCGGCACGCCGCGACGCGGCTGGATCGCCTCCTCGAAGGTGATGCCGAACCTCGGCCAGCCGATGAAGACCGCTGCTCACAAGGAGTTCGCATGACCACTCGCACTGCGCTCATCACGGGGGCCTCGGCCGGGATCGGTGCCGCCTTCGCGGAGCTGCTCGCCGCCGAGGGCTACGACCTGGTCCTCGTCGCGCGCCGCGCCGAGCGCCTTGACCAGCTCGGCAAAGACCTCGAAGACCGCTACGGCATCAAGGCCCGGTCCTTGCCGGCAGACCTGGCCGATCCGGCCGCCCCCGCGGCAATCTGCGGCCAACTGGCGGAGTGGGACATCGAGATCGACGTCCTCATCAACAATGCCGGCCTCTCTGGCAGTACCGCGTTCACCGAGACGCCCTGGGAGAAGATCGCCGCCGAGCTGCAGATCCAGGTCAACGCGGCCACCGAGCTCATCCACCGCCTAGCACCGGCGATGCGCGAGCGCGGATGGGGCCGGGTCATCAACCTCTCGTCGATCGCCGCGTTCCAGCCGCCCGCCGAGAGCCTGCTCTACACCGGCATCAAGACCTACACGCTCAACATGTCGCAGGCGCTCAACATGGAGCTCGAGCGAGAAGGCGTCCACGTCACTGCCCTGTGCCCAGGGTTCACCCACAGCGAGTTCCACGACGTCATGGACACCCGCGACGCCGCCAACCGCCTCCCCGGCATCCTCTGGGGCGACGCCGACCAGGTCGCGCGCGCAGGCTGGTCGGCCGTGATGCGCGGCAAACCCGTCTGCGTCCCGCGGGCGGTCAACAAGTTCATCGCCGCGAGCATGCGGCCGGTCCCGCTTGGCGCGCAGTACAAGATCAGCACCAAGGTCAAGCTGCTGTGACGGGCCGTCGGCGGCACATGGCGACGCGACGGTCCACATGACCTCCGACGGCGAATCCACCCCGGTGCGCGACGCCGAGCACTGGGAGGCTGAACACCGCGAGCTCGACCGCCTGGCCGGGGCGCTACGCCACGGAGCCCTCAGCGCTTTGCTGATTGCGGATCTTCGCGCAGGCCGGCCCCCGACGGCACAGACGCTGATCGATCTGAAAGTGAGCGCCGACCACCTCTACCTGGCCGTGGTGGCCGCGGGGGACCCGCACGGCGAGCTGGAGCGCAAGCTTGCCCGTACGGGAGCCACCGAAGACCTGCTGGTCGTGCACGCGGTGATCGACCAGCTCGTGTTCGCGCTCGTCCCCGGAGCGGTTGCCGGACCCGCAGGCGCCGGGACCGTCGCTCGAAGCTCGCGCCAGCCGCTGGCTCGCGCCGCGACGGCGTTCGCCGAGGCCGAGCACGCCCTCAGAACGGCCCAGAGGTTCGGAGTCACCGGCCTGGTCGACCTCCCGCGCCTGGGTCCGCTTCCGATCGTCACCGCCACGGCAGAGATGGCCGCCAAGGCGTCGGCCGAGAGATTCGCCCAGCTCGACGCACTCGGGCCGGCGGGAGCTGAGATCGAAGCAGCGGTCGCAGCGCTGCTTGCGCACGACCTGAGCATCGACGCGACGGCAGCCACCCTCGGCCTACATCGCAACACGGTTCGCGCCCGTCGCGAACGCTTCCGCGAGCTGACCGGGCTCGACATCGCCCGCACTAGCGACCTCGTCACCGCGTGGTGGCTGCTCGGCTGGCGCCGAGCCGACCGAGCCTGAACAGCCGCGTGCGCGGACCGGATGCCGGTCTACCCGGCGGCGCTCGGGTTCCTGGACGAATGGAGGACGCCTCAGGGCTGTGCGCGCTGCACCCGCGGTCGCTCCAGCCGAGGTGAGCGAGCCCCGCATCGGTGCGTGCCACTGTGCACGTGCACAGCCTCTGTGGGATTCCGGTACGCCCCGCACGGCGGCGTTCCCGATCGATATAGCGACGGGCCCTGCCAGGGCCGATGAGACCACATGCCTCTACGCAAAGCCCACAAAACCGCTTCCGCCGCCGTGCTCGCCGCCGCACTCGGCGGCGCGTTGGTGCCCGCCAGTGCCAGTGCCGGCCTTCTGAGCTCGCTGCTGAAACCCAAGGTCACCTCGTCGACCACTGCGGCCGCTGGCACCGAGGCCGCCGCCACGAACGGCGCCTGCGTGGCGCTGCCGACGACCAAGGCCTTCCAGAAGGTCGACGGCGACTCCGCCGACTACTCGCTCGCGCCGGGCGGCAACTTCGAATCCGGTACCGCAGGCTGGACGCTGTCTGGCTCGGCGGCAATCGCCGCTGGCAACGATTCGCTCGGCATCACCTCCGGCTCCAAATCGCTGCGAATGCCGATCGGCGCAACCGCCACCTCACCGGCATTCTGCATCGACGAGACCAACCCCCACTTCCGCTTTGCCTACAAGGTCGACAACGTAGGAGCTGCCGGGTTCATCGCCCACGTCGTCTACAAGGATGCGCGCGGCACCGTCACCAAGACGGAGCTCTTGTCTTCGACGGCGCTGTCGTTGACTCCGTCGCTGTGGAAGGCCTCGCCGAACAGCCCGCTGGCGACGATCATCCCGCTCAACACGACCACCAAGTCCGCGAGCGTCCAGATCAAGTTCTCCGTTGCCAGCCCCGCCAACCTTGCCTCCGACGTCACCACGACCGTGCTCGGCAACAACCCGATCAGCAACATCGTCAAGGGCGCGACCGGGATCGCCGACTCCGCCACCAACATCGGCACCGGGATCGCCTCCAACATCGTCAACGTCGGCGTGACGATCGACTCCGTCATGGTCGACCCGTACCGCCGCGGCTGATACCAACCTGGGCAACCAGCAGGCGGCTCGGGACGGCCGCCTGGCATCCAACGCGTAAAGGCGCCAGACAGCTTGCGTGTCTGGCGCCTTGGCGTCGTTCGCGTCCACCGATGTCGGTCCGCGACAAGCGGCGTGCGTGCTGCGCATACTCTCGTCCAAGCTATGAGTCCGCCCTCGGCGCCGCGTGCTCAACCCCGCAGCAGCTAGACCGAATCCACGTATGGTGAGCGCGAACAGAACCTCCGGCGCTTTCAGCGGCTTGTCCCGCGGCGTGCCGGCGATGAGGTTGCCGAAGAGTGCGTCGAAGTCGTGCTGCCCGAATCCAAGGCGGTAGCGCGTGGTATGCCAGCGACCCCGACTGCTCAAACAGCGGCGGCGCGACAGGCAACCAATGCGACGAGTTTCCCTTCTTCTCGACGACACAGGGCGGCAAGTTCGCCGCGCGCAAACCGTCGCTAAGGCCGGTGCTTGCCGCACACAACAGGCGAGAGGGGACCATGCTCAGCGCGATGTATCGCCGCTGCGGCATGACGTGGGCGTCCAATACGACGGCCACCAGCAACGGGGCGGGCGGCGACCCCTTCTTCGTGCTGCCGATGCCGGCGCCCAGTCCGCTTTCACAGCCGGATCTGAGCTACGGATCAGTGCTATCGGTTTCCCCACCCCTAACCGTCGGGCTCTGCAACAACGGAAGCGGAGGAGGATCTTCTTCATCATGACCGCGGTGCAACCGGTCACCCTCAGCGACGCCATCCTCGAACGGTTTCTTCGAGCCGCCACTACAGCGGCGGTTCCATTGGTGGCGGAGCTGGGCCCCGGCCTCAGCGACCACGAGATCTCTGACTTGGGCCACGCGCTTGGTGACCAGATCCCCTCCGAGATCCGCACGCTGTGGCGATGGCGAGCTGCCCCCGCCTCGCCCAAACACGCCTGGTCCTGGCAAATCAATCCAGAATTCGAACTATGGCCGCCGACGCAGTCGGTCACCAACACCTTCGAGTACCGAACGATGCTCGAAACCGACCCCAATCTGTACGACGCGCCGCCAACCGGCGTGTGCTTCGGCGGAGCACGCGGCTTCCTTTTCACGGACACCGCGCGACGAGGCAACCTGGCACCGGTCGGGTATCTGATGGTCGATGACCCTGAGTTCGAGCCAGCCGCACCAAGCCTCGGCGCGCTGTTCATGCACTGGACCGCCTAGCTGGAAGCGGGCGAGTACCGCTTCGCCGCCAACAAGTGGGAAATCGCACCGCAGCACCAGGTTCCCTGGATCGTCGAGGACGCGTAGCTTTCGGTCTCGCCACCCCTAACCGTCGGCCTCCGCAACAACGGAGGCGGAGGACCTTCGTCATCATGAGCGCCGTGAACTCGGTCGCGCTTAGCGAAACCTTCCTCGAACGGTTTCTTCAAGCCGCCACCGTAGCGGCGGTTCCATTGGTGGCGGAGCTGGAGCCCGGCCTCAGCGATCACGAGATCTCTGACCTGGGTGAAACGCTCGGCATCGAGATCCCCGCGGAGATCCGCACCCTCTGGCGATGGCGAACTGCTTCGGCTTTCCCCAGCCATGCGTGGTCATGGCAGGCGAACCCCCAAGTCGAGATCTGGCCGCCGCGGCACGCGATTGCAGAAACGATCGAATACCGCGAAGAGCTCGACGTCGAGCCCGGGCTATTCGACGCGCCGCCCACGGGTCTGTGTTTCGGAGGGACACCCAGCGGCCTCTTCGTCGATGCCAAAGAGCAGACCCCGGTCCACTCGGTTGGCTACTTCGTCGTCGACCATCCCGAGTTTCTCTCCGTCGCGCCAAGCGTAGGCGCCCTGTTCGAGCACTGGACAGCCCAATTGCAAGCGGGCGAATAGCGGTTCTCCGGCGACGAATGGAAGATCTCCGCCGAGCACCGAACCACGTGGATCTTCGAGAGTTGAGGATCGCCTTGGAGCTGCGGCCGATTACGAGATGAATCCGCAGCCATCGCCACCTCTCCCAAGTTCGGCCACCGACGATCTCCAGGCCCGGGTTGGCAGGGCCGCGGAGCGAGAGGTCTTCGCTTAGTCGTCGAGCTCGACGTAGACGCGCACCGACCGCGACGTGCAGCCGTCGGCGCCGCACGCCTTCGCCGTGATCTTGCGGGTACCGGGCTTCATCCCGCGCGACGCGACCGTGCGCTCGTAGTCGCGCGTGCCGTCCTCGGCGTCGGTCTCGGTCAGGTAGCCCTTGGCGGTGCGCCCGGCGAAGCTGAACGTCACGCGCGTCGCGCCCGAGGTCTCGGCCTGGAGGTGCAGACGCTGGCCGGGCTTGAGCTCGGCGTCGATGTCGTGGACGCGCGGCGCGGCCGCCAGTGCGGGGACGGCCAGCGCGCCAGCGCCGAGCGCGGCGAGCGCGGTGGCGGCGAGGGCGGTGGTGCGAGCGGGGCGGTGCATGGCGTGGCTCCGGGGTCGGTGGTTCACGCCACCGTTTCTACGCCCGGGCCGATGAAAGAACGGTGAGACGCGCGAGCGTTCCCCCGCCAGCTCGCGGCGCCAGGGTCACGTCGCCGCCGTGCGAGCGCGCGATGGCCTGCGCGATCGCCAAGCCGAGGCCGGTGCCCTCGGTCGTTCGGGACGCGTCGGCGCGCGCGAACCGTTCGAAGGCGTGCGGCAGGAAGTCGGCCGGGACGCCTGGGCCGCGGTCGGCGACCTCGACAAACG
>JAEZDB010000408.1 GCA_023429855.1 Actinomycetes bacterium | reverse complement strand
GCTCGGCTCCTACACGCGAGCCTCCGGATCCCCGCCGACCCGCGCAGCGGCCTGGTAGCTCGGGTTGCGCGCAGCCCTTGTCCCGCGGCCAGCCGGTTGCTGCTGGTGCGTGACGCTGGCGGGTGGTGACGGCCGCCTAGTTGGGGTGTGCGTGGCTGGCGGCGATGGCGCGGAGCTCGTCGAGCGGGATGGGGTTGGTGAAGGGATCGGGCTCCGCGTAGGGCCGGTTCGGATTCGACCAGGCCATCGTCGGCTCCCATTGCTCGTCGTCGGGCAGCGCGCGCAGGGCGTCGGGCACGCTGAGCGCGCCGAGGATCGCTGCGGCGCGGTCGTCGCCCTCGGCCGCGTCGAGGATGGCGTGGCTGGCCATCCGGCCGGCGATGAAGCTCGCCACGTTGTCGCCCACGACGGCCAGGTCGCCGTCGACCACTACGGCGACGACTGGCTGCCAGCACGGCGCATCCGGAGATCGCCACACGCCGTAGAGCGCGTCGACGCCTTCGCCACCAAAGACGAGCAGCTCCGCGGGGATCTTCCAGCCCCAGTCCCGGAGCTGCGCCGCATAGGAGTCGATCCCCGGCTCGTCGTCGGTGGAGGTCAGCGCGGAGACGAAGACATCGCCGGGCACGTACGACGTCGCACCGAAGCGGGCGAGCAGCGTGCGGAGGTCATCGGGCAGCGTGTGGCCGAGCGACGCCTCGAGCGCGGCGAGCGCCTCGGCGGTCGATGGCGGCTGCAGGAGCGGCTCATCGGGGTCGGCATCGGGGTCGGGCACGGCGAGCGCCGCGGCAATGCGATCTAGCCACTCGTCGCGCGAGCGGGTAGAGGGAGGGACGACGTCGGGCACAGGGTTCCTTAAGGGGCTGAGCTCAGCCGCCGCCGATCTCCGTGAGCGGGGGGACGGTGTAGCGCGTGAACTCGTTCAGTTCGCAGTCGCGGATCTTCTCGGCGAGCTCGTTGATGGAGAGGGTTTCGTCGTGCTGGATCGGCGAGCCGGCCCAGGTGGCGCGGAAGACAAAGCCTTCAGGAAAGTGATCGGAGATTACCCGGACCGTGGTCGCGATCCGGTCGGCCGCGCCGGCGTACATTGCGATGTGGTCGGCGTCGCGCTCGACGTTGGGTGCCAGGGGTGAGCCGCCGGAGTCGGTGGCGAGTTCGAGGACAGCGGGATACGACTTCTTGATCCCGAACCACCGCTTCTCCTCGCGGCCTGGGATGAAGGTGATCGGCCAGGCGTTGCGGTCGGCGCATTCCTCGGCAGCGGCTTGGCCGCGCGCGTTGGTGAGGCCCTCGACCTCGACGTCGAACATGAAGGTCGTCACGGAGCCGAGGCTACTCCGGTCTTTCCCCGCGGCCGGATGGCTCGTTTCACGTGAAACGAGCCATCGTGGCTGGGCGGCCCCTTTTCAGGTGAAGCCGAGAGCGAGCAGGCGACGCTCTGGCTGACCGGTCCGTTAGAGCGCGAGCGCCAGCTCTCGGACCCCGAAGCCACGGAGCCTCAGTACCGTCTGCCGGGTGAGCGTCGAGGGCGAGCATGTGGGTGCAGGAGAAGTCGCTATCGACTCGCTCCCGGTGTGTGAGTTCGCCGACCCCGGCCCGCTGCGCGACCGCATCATCGCGAGCGTGTTCGCCGGCGAGAAGACCGCCACGTCGTCGCTGCTCGGCCAGTACGTCGACGAAGAGCTGCCAGTGCCCGGTCAGCGGTTCGCTGTTGTCGACTCGTCGGAGCGACGGGTCGCGGTGATCGAGGTGACTTCCGTTGAAGTCCTCCCACTCGGGGAGGTCGGCGAAGCGTTCGCGTTGGCCGAAGGCGAGGGATTTCGCAGCTTGGCCGATTGGCGCCGGGCCCACGAGTCCTTCTGGCTCGCCGACAACGAGATCGCGAAGTTGGGGATCGCCGTCGACGACGAGACGCTCGTCGTGGCTGAGCGCTTCCGGCTCCTGCAGCGGATAGCGCGCTAGCCGCGGTCCCGGTAAGGCTCGGGAACCGGAGGGGTTAGGCCCAGGTCGGATGCGAGGAGATCCATCATGATCGCGTCGCGAAACTCGCCGGAAGGGGACCGCTCGGCTTGGCGGAGAATGCCGACCGGCTGGAATCCGACCGCGGTGTAGCAGTGCACCGCGGCGGTATTTGCAACCGCTGGATCGATCACGAACCGGTGGTGTCCGCGGGAGACGAAGTAGTCGATGGCGAGCCGGATGGCCTTGCGGCCGAATCCCTCGCCGTGCCAGCGGCTCCCGAGCATGATGTCGAACGCGACCTCCGGGTACATGGGCTCGGTCTCGTCATGGCACTCCAGGATCCCCGCGATCTCGCCGTCGATCTCGATGGTGAAGGCGCCGACGATCTCGTCGGTAATGCTCTCAAGGTCGTTGTCGCCCCACCACGCCATGACGGCGGGCTCGGCGAGAAGGACAAGCAGGGGCGAGGCGTCAGCCGGATGAGAGGGCCGAAGAACCAACCGCCCGTCCGCATGGGCAAGCCGGGGGAGGGGATGTGAAGCAGGAGACATACGAACCGCAGTCGTTGACGTGGGCAGATCGTTTCACGTGAAACGCGCGATCCGCGCCGGGTGAGACCGCCAAGCATCACGCCTTGCGCGCAGGTTGCGGAGAACTTGTCACGCGTTTCACGTGAAACGGCCCGCGGCGACGCGAAGGCCGTCGCGCATCTCTACGCTCACTCCGTGGCGATCTACGCGCTTGCGAATCAGAAGGGCGGGGTCGGCAAGACGACCACGGCGGTGAGCTTGGCGGCCTGTTTGGCCGAAGCGGGAGCGTCGACGATCATCGTCGACGCCGACCCTCAGGCCAACGCCACCGTGGCGCTCGGCCTCGCCAAGGACGAGTCACCGTCGCTGTACGACGTGCTCGCTGGCCTTCCCGCGGTTGAGGCCCTGCGCGAGACGTCGATTCCTGGCCTTCGCGTGCTTCCGGCGCACGCCGACCTCGCTGCGGCCAACGTCGAGCTTCCTCGGACCGACGGCTCGGACCACCTCCTCCGCGACGCCCTCGCACCGCTCCGCGAGGAGGCGCAGTTCGTGTTCCTCGACTGCCCGCCCTCGATCGGCCCCCTCACGCTGAACGCACTCGGCGCCGCCGACCGGGTCCTCGTCCCAGTTCAGGCGGAGTACTTCGCGCTCGAGGGCCTCGGCTCGCTGCTTGAAACCCTCGCGCTGGTGCAGAAGCAGCTCAACCCGCAGCTGTCGATCGAGGGCCTCATCATCACGATGTTCGACCCGCGGACGCGCCTCTCGCACGACGTCGAGGCGGAGGTCCGCAAGCACTTCCCGTCGCTGGTGTTTGAGACGGTGATCCCCCGCAACGTGCGCGTGAGCGAGGCCCCGAGCTACGGCCTCCCGATCACGCACTACGACGCCCGGTCCAGTGGATCTGAGGCCTACTTCGCCCTCGCCGAGGAGCTTGCCGCCCGTGCCTGATTCGAAGAAGACCAAGCGTCCCGCCGGAGCCTCGCCTGGCCGCGGTGGCCTGGGTGGCGGCCCGGCGACGGCGCCCAAGGCCGCGGGCAAGCCCGGCAAGTCGCGCGGTATCGGCCGCGGCCTCGAGGCCATCCTGGCCGCCTCGCCGGCCCCTGGTGGCGGTGCCGCCCCGTCCGACGTCGCCGAGCTCCGCGACCTCCCGGTCGACCACATCAGCCCCAATCCGGACCAGCCCCGCCGGCGCTTTGACCCCGAAGAGCTGCAGAGCCTGGCCGACTCGATCGGCGCACAGGGCGTCCTCCAGCCGGTCCTCGTCCGTCCGCGCCCTGGCGGCCGCTACGAGATCGTCGCCGGTGAGCGCCGTTGGCGGGCGGCCCAGCTCGCGCAGCTGACAACGGTCCCGGCGATCGTCCGTGAGCGCACCGACGCGGAGACGCTTGAAGCCGCCCTGGTCGAGAACATGGCGCGAGCCGACCTCACCCCGATCGAGGAGGCGCGCGCCTGCGCCGGACTTGTCGAGGAGCTCGGTCTCTCACGCGAAGAGGTGGCCCGTCGGGTTGGCCGAAGCCGCTCGGCGGTCTCCAACCTGATCCGCCTGCTCGACCTCCCTGACGACGTGGTCGAGATGCTCGAAGACCGCACGCTCACCGAAGGCCACGGACGGGCCCTGCTCCTCTCGCCTGACCAGGACATGCGCCGTCGCCTTGCGGTGGAGGCCGCCGAACAGGGCTGGTCGGTCCGCGAGGTCGAGCGCCGCGCGCGTCCCGGCGACGCGCCCGCAGGCTCGCCTGCGCCGGCAGCTGCACCGACTGCGCCGGCCCCCAAGCCCTCGGCCGACCACATCGAGGCCGCCGAGCAGCTCAGCGACGACCTGTCGGTCCAGCTTGGCCTCGACGTGCGGGTCAAGCCCCACAAGAAGGGCTTCCGCGTCGAGCTCGACCTCGACGACTTCGCCTCGGCAAACCGGCTCCGTGAGCGCCTGAGCTAGCTTGGCCGAGCGGGCCGCCGGCCGCATGGCGGGCGGCGCCATTCACCGCCTCGCCTCGGCACGCCGCAACGGCCCAGGAACCGCTACCATTCGCGTCCCGCGTCACCGCGCCCAGCGGTGCGCCCGGGGCGATTAGCTCAGTCGGTTAGAGCGCTTCTCTGATAAGGAAGAGGTCCCTGGTTCGAATCCAGGATCGCCCACTCGCCCCGAGGCCGCTCTCGAGCGGCCGTTCTGCTTTCAGGAGCCGCGCGCCAGAGGCCTCGCCCCCTGCACAGCCCAGGGC
>JAEZDB010000392.1 GCA_023429855.1 Actinomycetes bacterium | reverse complement strand
CTGCTGGCCGACGTGGCCGGCCAGCAGCTCGGCGCGGCGCTCACCGCGCTGCACCGGCGCCGCGGCGTCGACGTGTGGACCGGCACGGGGATCGCCGGCGTGGAGTGGGGCACCCGCGGCGTCGTGGCGAACCTCACCGACGACACGGTGGTCCGAGCCGACGCGGCGCTCGTTGCGATCGGTGCGGTACCCGAGGTCGATTGGCTCGTGGGCACTGGGCTCGACGTCGAGCGTGGCGTCTCCTGCGAGCCCACGCTGCACGCCATCGGCGCCGACGACATCGTTGCCTGCGGTGACTGCGCCCGCTGGCCGAACCTCCGCTTCGGCGGGGCGTCGCGGCGCGTCGAACAGTGGGTCACGACGACGCTGATGGCACAGCATGCCGCCAACTCGCTGCTCGACGGGCGCGACGCCGCGACGGCGTTTGCGCCGGTCCCCTGGGGGTGGACGGAGCAATGGGGCGTGCGCATCCAGCTGGTCGGCATGCCGGCGCCGCAGGCGGAGTTCCGGGTGGCTGGTGGCCGCCCGGACGAGCTAAGCGGCGGCTACGCGCTGCACGACGAGCTCGGCCGAATGGTCGCCGGCCTCACCGCCGAGCAGCCCGGGCTCACACTGCGGCTCATGGCCGAGCTGACCGAGCAGTGGCCCGAACCGTCGGCCGACGCCGCAGCGCGCTGGCGAGCCGCCTCCGTCGCTCCCGAGCCCGCACCCGCTGCGCACAACGCCGCGCGGCCCGAGACCTTGGCTGGGCCGCCGCTGCGGCGCTTCGCCCGCTCGCGCAGTCGCGGCGCCACCCACGCCACGCACTAGTCTGCGGCCATGGCGCTGCGCCGAAAACCCGCGCAGATCAAAGCCTGGCTGGCGACCGATCCGCCGCTTGGCGATCTACGCGCGGCCTACCCCGACCAGTGGGAGCTCGTCGAGCGTGAGCTGATGGCGGTCGTCGACACGGGCGACCCGGCCGCGCTGAACGCCTACGCGCAGTCGCTCGCGAAACCCAGCGCGGTGCGTACTGGGGCGAAGCGCTCGGTGTCGGGGCTGGACCCGGTCCTCGCCGCGACGGTCCGCCAGCGGATGGCCGCCGAGGCGATCCGCGCGCTCGCAGCTCGCGCGGCCACCGGGGTGGAAAGCGGCACGGTGCGGTTCAGCGACGGTGAGGGCACGATCATCCAAAACCTCCTGTTCGCGCAGGCGCTCGAGCGCAAACCGGTCGACCTTGAGGCCTTCAACGCCGTCTGGCCGACGCTCGAGGAGCGTGCGCGGCTCATGCCGCTCGTGCAGCCGCAGGGCATCTACTGCTTCTACTCCGCGCCGCTGATCGCGGAGCTAGCCGCACTGATCGGCGGGCGCAGTTGCGTGGAGATCGCCGCGGGCGACGGCACCCTCAGCCGCTTCCTGCGCGAGGTGGGCACCTCGGTCCGGGCGACCGACGACCACAGCTGGAGCGCCGTCTCGTTTCCGGGCGACGTCGAGCAGCTCGACGCGCAGGCGGCGCTGCGCACGTACGCGCCGCAGGTCGTCCTCTGCTCGTGGCCGCCGGCGGGCAACGACTTCGAGGCCGCGGTCTTTGCCACGCCGAGCGTCGAGACGTACGTCGTGATCGGCAACCGCCACACGCCCGGCTGGGGCAACCACGAGGCGTACGCCGCGCAGACCACGTTCGACGCGCGTAACGACGCGCGGCTCGGTGCGCTCGTCCTGCCGCCCGAGCTGGAGTCGGTCGTCTACGTGTTCGAGCGGCGCGACGGCTGACCGGCCGCGCCGCGGTCGCCGATGAGTTTCGGCCTTGGCGCCGGTCTACCCACCGATGCCCGCAACCGATAGCAGGCGTTCGCGCCCCGCCCCCGAAAGAGACGCCTGATGGCCGCCAACGATCTTCACCTCGACGTCGGCGGCCGCGACGTGCGCGTCTCCAGCGCCGACCGGGTGATCTTCCCGGCCACTGCGTCGACTGCGGAGATCACCAAAGGCGAAATCGCGCAGTACTACGTGGCGGTGGGTGAAGGGATCCTGCGCGCGCTCCGCGAACGCCCGACCACGCTAGAGCGCTGGCCGAAGGGCGTGCACCCGGGCATCGTCCTGAGCACCCGCGAGCGCGGCGGCGGCGACGCGTTCTACCAAAAGCGCGTGCCCAAGGGCGCGCCTGACTACCTCGAGACGGCCGAGATCAAGTTCCCGTCGGGGCGCACCGCCGACGAGATCTGCCCGACGGAGCTGGCCGTCGTGGCCTGGTGCGCGCACATGGGCACGATCACCTTCCACCCGTGGCCAGTGCGCCGGGCCGACGTCGACCACCCCGACGAGCTGCGCATCGACCTCGACCCGCAGCCCGGGACCGACTTCTCCAATGCCGTGGAGATCGCCGCCGAGGCCCGCACCCTGCTGCAGGAGCTGGGCTACATCGGCTATCCGAAGACGAGCGGAGGGCGCGGCATCCACATCTACGTGCGGGTCGAGCCGAAGTGGACCTTCACCGACATGCGCCACGCCGCGATCGCCTTCGGCCGCGAGCTGGAGCGCCGCCGCCCCGACGAGGTGACCACGAAGTGGTGGAAGGAGGAGCGCGGCGAGAAGATCTTCATCGACTACAACCAGAACGCCCGCGACCGCACCATCGCCTCGGCCTATTCGATCCGGCCGCGGCCCGGCGCGACGGTGTCGACTCCCGTCGACTGGGACGAGCTGCCCGAGATCACGCCGGGCCTCTTCACCGTGTCGACCGTGCCCGCCCGCTTCGCCGAACGCGGCGACCTGCACGCCGCCATCGACGACGTGCGCCACGACCTTACGCCGCTCCTCGAGATGTACGAGCGCGACGAGCAGGGCGACATGCCGTACCCGCCGGACTACCCGAAGATGCCTGGCGAGCCCAAGCGCGTGCAGCCCTCACGCGACACGGATCGAAAAAAGGACTGAGCCTCGCCTGGCAACACCTACGGCAGCGGCCGCGGGCGGTCGCCGTCGGCTTCCATCAGCCGCAGCGCGCGCACGGCGAGGTGGAGGCCGAGCAGCATGTCGGGGTCGTCGAGAGGCGCTTCGAGGGTCTTCTCGATGCGCTCGAGCCGGCCGTAGAGCGACTGGCGCTCGAGGTGCAGCGCGCGGGCTGCCTCGGCCTTGCGGCCCCCGCGCTCGAGGTAGATCTCCAGGGTGCGCAGGAGCTCGGAGGCGCGGGCGTCGCGCTCATCGAGGAGCGGCCCGAGCTGCTCGCGCACGAACGTGACCATCTCGACCGACGTGCGCAGGCCGAACAGCAGGTCGACGATCGAGCCGCGGCGGGCGTCGTGCCAGGGGCGCGGCGCCGAGGTGCGGGCGGCGGCAGCGGCGCGGACGACGCGATCGAGCGACGCGCCGAGCGCGCTCCACGAGTCGGCGGGGCGGCCGAGCGCGAGGACCAGCTCGTCCTCAGGGATACCGGACTTCTCGAGCATCGAGCGCAGCTCGACTGCAGCGCGCTCCAGAACGCCCGCAGGCCGGTCGACGCCCTGGCCGAGGTCGAGCGCCAGTAGCACGCCGTCGCCGTAGGTCCCGGCGATCACGGCGCGCCCTGAGACGGTGGTGCGGGGGAGGGCGTCGACGACCATGTCCCACGCGTCTTGCTCGGTTTCCGCGCGCTCGGCCCACTTCTCCGTACGCCACACTGCGGCGGCCGGGAGCAGTGCACCATGGCGCCGCGGGAACCCCAGCGACGCGGCCCAGCGGGCGGCATCGCGCTCTTCGAGGCGGCCGTGGGCGAGACCGGCGATCAGGCCGCCGCGGGCCCGGGCACGCAGGCGCGGGCCGGACTGCTCGCTGAGGAGATCGAGGGCGACGGCGACCGCCGCACGGTCGACGGCAAGGCGGTCGGATTCCGTAATCGGCCCGTCGACTGCGAGGGCCACGAGGCGCCCCCACGCGCGACCGCGCACGGGCACCTCGGCGACGGCCGAGTCGGCGTCGGACCGGTCCTGGCGGTCCTCGGCGCGGTGGTGCTGCTCCCAGGCCGTGAGGACCTGCTCGCGGCCCGCCTCGTGCAGCGCCAGCTCGACGAGCCGCTGCGCGTGGTCTTCCAAGATCACGGGGTTGCCGATCAGGCGCGACAGGTCGGCGAGCACACTCGTCGCACCCTCGCCGCCGAGCACGATCTCGATGAAGCGGTCCTGGAGCTCGTCGGCGCGGCGCAGCATGGAGAGCTGGCGGTCGAGCAGGACCGAGTGGATCGCCTCGGTCACCTCGACGAACCGCAGCTGGCGGTGCAGCGCGATCACGGGCAGCTGGCAGGCGTCGGCGGCGTCGAGCAGCGTGCGCGGCAGGGCCTTGTCGAAGGTCCACCCGAGCTCGATCACGAGGCCGCTCGCACCCTCCTTTGCCAGCGCCTCGACGAACCGCTGCTGGCTCTTGGGCTCTTTGCCGGCTCCGAAGCCGGTCGACAGGACCAGCTCGCCGCCGCGCAGCAGATCCGAGGGGTCCTGCACGTCGAGCACGTGGACCCAGCGCACCTGGCGCTCGAGCGCGACCTTGCCCGCGACGACCTCAGGGAGACCCCGCCGCAGCGCGGGCAGCTCGAGCACGTCGGCCACCGTGACCCGCCGGGCCTCGTCGAGAAGCAGCGAATCGGGGGACTTCGGCGTCAGGGGGGCAGACACACCGTCAGTCTGCCACCTTCAAAGCGTCGAAGCGACTGCCAAGTGGCCCGTCAGGCCGTCAAGTGTTTTGTCCTGCCGGACAACCCAAGGCTGGAATCACGTCCGAGGAACAGCGAGGTTGGCGCTGACGCAGCATGTCGTGCTGCGATATCGCACTACGATGTAGTTATGACCGATGACGACTACGGCCGGTTGGCCGAGCTTCGCGCGCGGCTTCGCGGCTACCTCGCCTGGGCTGAGGACGCAGCGCGCGACGCCGGCACCACCCCGATGCAGTTTCAGCTGGCGTTGGCCGTCCGCGCCTCGGCCGATCAGGACGGCCCAACGGTGAGCGAGCTCGCCGAGACGTTGCTGCTGAAGCACCACAGCGTGGTCGGGCTGATCGACCGCGCCGAGGCGGCGGGACTCGTCGAGCGCCATCGCGACGCCGACCACGCAGCCCGCGTGCGCGTCGCACTCACCGCCGACGGCGCGGCGCTGCTCGAGCAGCTTGCGCGTCGCCATCAAGCGCACCTCGCGGCCCTCGCGCCCGAGATGCACCAGGCGTGGAGTGCGTTCGCCACGCAAGACAACGACGTGGCGTCGCCGCTGGGCGCCGCCGTACTTGGAGGATGAGCATGCTGTCGATCGTTCGACTCTGGCTACCGGTCTCGCTGATGGTGATTGGCGTCGTCATCGTCGTCATCGGAGGCGCCAGCGAGGGCGCCCTGGTCATCGGGATCCCGGTCTTCTCGGCCGGCGCCTCCGTGCTCTTTCTCAACGGGCTCTTCCGGCTCGGCGTCTCCGGCGATCATGAGCGCGACCACGAAGCGGCCGCCCGCGAGCACTTCGCTGCCCACGGCCGCTGGCCAGGCGAGAACGGCGCTTCGCGATGAGTCCCGAGGAAGACATCGACGAGGGCACCCGCGTGAAAATCGACCACGCCACCGCCGCCGACGACTGGATCGTCACGGCCGTCTCGGGCGAAGGCGACGAGGAGCGCTTTTACCTGGTGCATGCGGACTACCCCGACATGACGCGCGCGGTCTGCCGCGACCGGATCAGGTTGCCGGAGACCACCCGTCGACGGTAGGGAGGCCGAAACCCGGGCGCCGAAAAGATGGGGACCTCTCCCTATAGCCACTGCGCAGGGCAGTCACCACCATGAGGTGATGGATACCCCGGTAGACCGCGACCTCATGCACCCGGTGGTGCTCACCGCCGACGAGGCGGCGGCCCATCAAACGGAACTTGCCAGGCTCAAAGCACTCGCCGAGCGGTGCCTTGGCCCGATCGGCGACGGCACGCCGACGGCGAGACGTGACGCAGAAGAGGTCAGCCGAGAACACGCGGTGACGACTGCGCGCATCGTGGAACTCGAGAGCCTGCTGCGCTCGGCACAGGTGCTGCCCCGTTCGGCTCCGCTGGTCGTGGCCGTTGGGGTCGACGTGGAGGTGCGCTACGTCGTGGCGGCCCGCACGGTGACTTACCGGGTCACCGCCGCGTCGCTGCCGGGCCGCGGCGCGGTATCGATGCACTCGCCGATCGGGCAGGCTCTGATGGGGCGCAGCGTCGGCGAACAGGTCGAGGTCGAGCTGCCGAACGGCCGTCGTGAGACGCTCCGCATCATGGGGCTGAGCATCGACGGCACCGCAGTGGTGCGTGGCGGCGCGGTCGCCCACCCGGTCCGCACGCCGGCTGCGACGATCCGTTCATGGCCCGCGGCCGCTTCACCACCCCTGTGACCCGGGCCCCGCACGAGCGCGAGGCGTCGACGACGATCTCGCGACGGCTGTTTGGCGCGTACGCCGCGCTGGTCACCGTCGCCGTCGCCGTCTTGATCTTCGCGCCGGTCACGATCTCGGTGCCGGTGGCGTTGACCGAGCTCGCCGGGCTCCTGCTCGGCCTCGTCGCCATGCTCGTGGTGTTTCGCGTGCTGCTCGGTCGCGTGCTCGCGCCGCTCGAGCACGTCACCGGCTTGATGAAGCGCGTGGACCCGCTCTCCCCAGGGCAGCGGATCGACGTGCACGCGCGCGAAGCGGAGGTCGTCGCGCTCGCTGATGCCTTCAACGGCATGCTCGACCGCCTCGAAGGCGAGCGGCGCGACAGCGCGCGGCGCGCGCTAGCCGCGCAAGAGGGCGAGCGTCAGCGCATCGCGCGCGAGCTCCATGACGAGATCGGCCAGGTGCTCACGGCGATCATGCTGCGCACCGACGCCTTGGCGCGCCGGGCGCCGATCGACCTGCAATCGGATCTGGAAGCCCTCCGCGAGGCCGCGCGCGACGGCGCCGAGGAGGTCCGCGGGCTGGCGAGCAGGCTCCGCCCCGAGGCGCTCGACGAGCTCGGGCTCCACAGTGCTTTGCAGGCGCTCTGCACGGCGGTGGCCGGTCATTCCGGGCTGCCCGTCCACCGGACCCTGCAGCGCGACCTGCCGCTCAGCGAGGAGCAGGAACTTGTGATCTACCGCGTTGCTCAGGAGGGCCTGACCAACGTCGTACGCCATGCCAGCGCGACGCTGGTCGAGGTCACGCTCATCGGCACCCGCGAGGGCGGCGTCCGCCTCACCATCCGCGATCACGGCGACGGAATCGCTCGGCCCGTGCGAGAGGGGACGGGCTTGCGCGGCATGCGCGAGCGCGCCCTGCTCGTCGGCGCGACCCTCTCCATCGAACCGCTGATGGCGGGTGGCACGCTCCTGACGCTCGACCTGCCTGCGGCGGAGGTCCGATGAACCAGCCCACGCGCGTGTTGCTCGCCGACGACCACCCGATCGTGCGTCACGGTCTGCGCGATCTGCTCGACGCCGAGGGTGATTTCGTCGTGGTGGCGGAGGTCGACGACGGCGCTGCGGCGGTCGAGCGTGCGATGCAAGACGACATCGACCTGGCGGTCCTCGACATCACCATGCCGCGCTTGACGGGTATCCAGGCGGCCGCCGAGCTTACGGCGCGCCGCCCGTCGTTGCGCCTGCTCATGCTGTCGATGCACGAGAACGAGCAGTTCCTCTTCGAGTCGCTGCGCGCGGGCGCTTCGGGCTTCGTGCTCAAGACCGCGGCCGACCGCGACCTCGTCGACGCTTGCCGCGCCACGATGGCCGGGCAGCCGTTTCTCTATGCGGGCGCCTTGACCGCGCTGGCGCGCGAGCACGAGGCCGAAGCGCGCAACGGTGCGTTCGTCGATCCGCTGACGCCGCGCGAGCTCGAGGTGCTCAAGCTGGTGGCCGAGGGCAACACGAGCGACGAGATCGCCGGGTTGCTGGTCATCAGCCGCAAGACCGTCGACCACCATCGGGCGAACATGCTCGAGAAGCTGGGGATGCGGGACCGCGTCGAGCTGACCCGCTACGCGATTCGCCGGGGCTTGATCGCACCGTGACGGTCAGCGCGCGACGCGCTGCAGGACCGACTCGACCTGGCCGATCACGCCGTCCCAGGTGTGTTCGTCAAGGATCCGCTGGCGGCCCTTGAGGCCGAGCTCCGCGGCACCCTCGCGGTTGGCCACGAGGTCGCCGAGGGCGGTGGCGAGCGCCGCCGGCTCATCGGCGATGCGCGCGTCGACGCCGTCTTCGGCCGCGATGCCCTCCATGCCGACGGCCGTCGAGGCGACCGGGAGCCCGGCGCCCATCAACACGAGCGTCTTCATCTTGATGCCGGCGCCCTTCCAGACCGGGACGACCGCCGCGGAGGCGTCGGCCAGCACGGCGTCGAGGTCTTCGACGAAGCCGAGCACGTCGACGCCGGGCAGCTCCTTCGCGAGCTCCGAGACCTCGTCGCCGGGTTCTCGGCCGACGATCTGCAGCCGCAGGCCGCGCTCGCCGAGCGGCCGCCAGCCCTCGCGCAGGAAGCGCAGCAGGCCGTGGACGTTGGCGTGGTAGCGGTGGTCGCCGAGCCAGACGACGCTCGGTTTGGCCTTGCGCGGATCCGCGACGAGCGGCGGCGTCCCGATCGCCGACCCGACCCAGTCGCAGTCCATGCCGTGGTGCTCCTTGAACCGCAGCGACTCGTCGAACGACGTGACGATGACGGCGTCGGCGGCGTGGCTGACGCGGTGCTCCCACTGCACGAGCAGCCGGTACGCGAGCGCCTGCTGGGCCTTCTGCGCGGCGGTCGGCTCAGCGCCGCCCCAGTGGTTCGTGTTGTTCCACGAGGCCGCCATCACGTTCTGCATGTCGAGGACGACCGGGACTTTGCCCTGCAGGTCGACGGCGTACTGGTGGGCGTTGTCGTCGAGGATCAGGCAGGCGTCGAAGTCGCCCGCGATCGCCTTCGCGCGCGCGGCCATCTCGCGCGAGTAGGCGGTCCAGACCCACGGCGGCGTGCGGGTCGCGATGGAGTAGCCCCAGCGGCCCGCGACCTTGGGCGCGCCGCCCGGCGCGGGCCGCACCGGCGCCCCGAACACCTCGATGTCGGCGCCGCCGAGCCGCTCGCTGAGGGCGCCGACGAGCGCCGGGTCGGTATCTGGCTCGCGCAGGCGCGCGAGCATCGTGATGTCGTGGCCCTTGCGGGCGAGCGCCTCGCTGATGCCGAGCAGGCGCACCACGCCGCCGGCGTTGACCGGCAGCGGAAAGTCGATCGTGAGGAGGAGCAGCTTCACCGGTCGCCACCGCGCGAGCGCAGCGCGACGAGCTTGGCGAACCCAGGGGTGCGGGCTGCCGCGAGGAGCGCCTGGCGTTTGCGCGTGAGGATCTCGGGCGCCTCGACCTTCGCGTCGAGCAGGTCGGCGCGCGCGCCGGC
>JAEZDB010000303.1 GCA_023429855.1 Actinomycetes bacterium | reverse complement strand
GCCGTCAACCGTTGACGCCAAACCCGGAGCCGTGGCTGGGTAAGGTCGGCGCGATGGTCAGCCGTCGCCGGATCTGGGTACGTCGCGCCGTCACCCTGTGTGGCGTCGCCCTTGTCGCCGTCGGCGTCGCCGCCGCACTGCGTGGCGACGACGCGCCGAAGCGCCAAGCAGCACCCGGCAGCTTCTCAAACATCGACGTCACGACCGACGGGTGGCCGCTCGTCTCCGGCGAGATCTCAGGGACGCCCGAACGGCGTGGGCGTGGCATGCCTGCAACCCGCGGTGCGACCGCCGCCTGGTCGCCGACCGGGGCTTCGTCGACGCCGGACCCACGGCGGCCGGAACGCGCATCCGGCTGAGCGCAACCAAGGGCGGCGTCACGATGGAGGACTTCACGCCGAAGTGGCAGGGCCGCGTACGCAACACCCAGCGCCCGAGTCTGCGCGGCACGCCCGCCGTCGGCTCGACGGTCACGCCAGTGAAGGGCCGCTGGACCGGCGGCTGGACGGGGAGCGGCAGCAGCATCGGCGTGCGCGCCTGCCGCACGGCCGCCGGCGACGGCTGCGTCGCGATGACACCTTCGTTCCACCACGGCCAAGGCTCGAAGAAGGCGGAGATCCGGCCGAGCTATCGCGGGTGGTTCGTCGGCGCGATCGAGATGTCTGGCGGCTACCTCAACACCGTGCCCGATGTGGGGCATGTGAGCTACCCCGATCCGTCACAAGCCGACCCGACCCCGCGGCCAGCTGCAGCCGTCGCCGTCAGCCCGCTTGTCGGCCCCGTGCAATTGGCCCCGCGCTTCAGTCAGCGCACGGCTCCGGGTTAGCCGCCAAGCGTTGACGGTAAACCCGGAGGCGTCCGACTCAGACGACCTTCTTGGCGCCCGGAAAGGTGAAGACCGAGACGAGGTCGGTCGGCTCGACGCGGGGGTCGCCGTCGGGCGCGTAGCTGCGTCGGAGGACGGTCAGGTGGTCGCCGGCCGGGCTCACGTCGCGCAGATGGACGGCCTCGCCCGCGTCGAGGTTGGCGTCGGCGATCGTCTTCGGGTTCTTCTTGCCCGGCTGTTTGATCTGGATGCGCGAGGCGCCGAGGGCGCCGTCGCGCTCGGCCTCGAGCGCGAGCGCGTCGCGCGGCCCGATCCGCACGCCGTACAGGCGCCACGGCGAAGCACCGGGCTCGCGGTGCAGGACGCGGCGCGCGCCGGTTTGCAGCGACGCCTTACAGATCGCCTGACCGCCCTCGCAGACGTAGGCCACGCGCCCGCGGTAGATGGCGGGGTGCTCGCCGGCGGCGGTCCCCTTCACGCGGTGCAGCCGATCAGCTCGCGTTACGTGCGTCCAGTAGATGCCGCGCGGGCCTTGGAGCACCGCGGTCAGCAGGCCGCGCGCGTCGAGCCCGAGGCCGACCGACTGCTGCTGCGGGTTCATGCTCTTGGGCAGCTGCACGGCGAGAACCTGCTCAGGAGCGTCAGCGTCGGCGCTATAGGTGAGCCTGACGCCGTCGCCGCCCTGCGGGCCCCTGGTGATCGAGACCTGAGCACGGCCGTAGTTCGCGGTCGCGAGCGGCTCGTCGGGAACGGCGGAGGCCGGCACCGCGGCAGCACCAAAGGCCGCCGCCGCAAGCAGGGCGAGCGAAGCGAGTTTGGACGACGGAGCACGCATGCGGCAAGCATCACCGCGCTCAGCTCGCGCGCCAAGACGTCCGCCTGCCAACGGCATACCACTGGAATCCGCCCTTGTGCCCGCGCCGCCAGACACCCGCCAACTGGTCAAGAAGTGGAAGTTCATCGGCGGCGACATCGACATCATCGCCATCACTACTAGTCCCCGGCCGGCTACCAGCGCATCATCGGCAGCGGGTGCCGCGGGTCCTTGCGCAGCTGCACCAGCGAAAACTGCACGAGCCGCTGCTGGAACCCGCAGATGGGGTGCTTCGCCGCCAGCTCGCGATAGACGCCGCGCGGGATGCCCGGTCGCACGAGACCGAAGGAGAGGTCGCAGAGGTCAGCGCGGCGGAACGCTTCGACGAGCGGATCGTCTTTGACGGGCCGCAACTTGTGGTGCTCCATCACGAGCCGGGTCACGCGCGGCGCCCACGCCTGCAGGCCCTCGGCCGCGAGGTAGTCGGTGGCGTGATCGCGCGACGGGTCGAGATAGTCGAACGTGTCGTCGAGCCAGATCGCGATGTCGTGAAACACCGCGGCGATCGCGACCTGGTCGAGCTCCTCGGGCGTCGCCTGCGGCCGTTGCGCGGCGACCAGTCCGAAGACGCGCCGCACGTGGTTGCCGTAGGCGTCCGAGTCGCGGCCCAGCTGCGGCGCGTACTGCGCGAGGAGCGCTTCGAGGCGCTCCTCGGCGGCCGTGCCGCTCACTCCCCCACCTCGCCGTCGTAGTAGCCCACGGCCGCCGACCGCGGGAAGTTGCCGCGCGCCGCGGGCGAGCGTTCGTCGGTGAACACGCCGACCTTGTCGGAGTCCGGATACACGCACACCGCGGGCGTGCAGCTCTGCGAGTACATCAGCACGCGCACGGTCTCGCCCGTGTCGTTGCGTACGGCGTGTGCGCCCTCCTCGCCCGTCGGGAAGAAGACGCAGTCCATCGGCTCCAGGCGGTGCTCGCCGCCCGGGTCGCGCAGGGTCGGCGAGCCGCTGAGCACGAGCAGCCACTCCTCTTCGCCCACCTCGTAGTGGTACGGGCAGATCGACTGGCCCGGCGGGATCTCGTAGACCGAGCTGCCGGTCGCCTGCGCCCCGAGCTGCGCCCCGAACCGGAACATGCCGGCCCGAAAGCCCTCCGGCTCGTCGGCGTCGTAGGTGAACTCGGGGTCAGCGAGGTTGACGCGGCGCATGTCCCGATGCTCGCAGCCCAGGAGGACGCGGCGCTCAGGGGTGGTGGATCGTGCGTGCGATGGGCCGCACGGGAACGTAGGTGGCCCCCTGGGCCATTGAGGCTCGCGGGTGGGTCAGCGTGCGTGCGAGGCGCCGCCCCTGAGCGCCGCGTCGCGCCCTTGCTCCCTGAGCCCGTAGTAGAGCGTCTTGATCTCGTCGAAGATCTGGTCGGCGGCGGCCTGCGCCTGCTCGCGCGTGGGCGCGTCGACCTGCTCGAACTGGATCGGCTTGCCGTACTTGACGGTGACCTTGGGGAACTGGCCCTTCTTCCAGTTGCGGGACAGGGCCGAGCCGAGGATGGCGGTCGGCACGATCGGCGAACCGCTCTCGAGGGCGAGCAGGCCGATGCCGTACTTCGCCTTCTCCTGCAGGTCGGTCGTGCGCGAGCGGCCGCCCTCGCAGTACATGACGAGCACGCCGCCGCGGCCGAGGATGATCTTCGAGGTCTCGATGGCGCGCGGGTCGCGCTGGCCGCGGCGCACCGGGAACGTGCCGCCGATGCGGTAGATCTCCTGCATCCCCTTCACGAACAGCTGGCTCTTGGCCATGAACTGCACCTTGCGGCGCGTCGCGGCGCCGGCGTAGAAGTGGTCGATGTGCGAGAAGTGGTTCGGCGCGATGATCACCGGGCCGCTCTCGGGGACGTGCTGCACGTCGATCGCGCGGATGCGGTTGAAGATCCGCGCGTAGAGGACGCTGATGATGCGCACCGCGGTGTGGGTCCAGCCGGGCTTCTTCGTGTTGGTGTGCGCGTAGAAGCGGTCGAAGTACTCCGACGGGCGCGGGTCGAGGTAGACCTGCTCCTTCAGCGCGACGGCCTTCTCGGCGTCGGTCTGCGGATTACCAGCTTCGGGGGTCCCAGCCACGCCGGCGAGCGTACCGCGCGAGCATCATCGCCCGCGCAGCCGCGGCCTTTAGCGCCTTCGGCGCAAACGTGTGCAATCACACGTGCCAAACCCCGAAATCGTCGAACAGATGCCGAATCTCGGGCCGCCGGCGCAGGCCGCCGCGGGCGCAGACGGGAACTCCACCGCCGAGGCGCCGGATCTCCGCCGGCGCCTCACCCCAAAAGATCCCGCACGCACCACCCGCCGCCACCGATCCAAGGAGCCCTTCATGCCGATGCGCCGCACCCGCTAACTCACGCCGCGTAGGCCGCCGCTGCGACCCTGCCCAGAGCCCGCTTCATGCAGGCTCGTCGCCGCCGCGCGTACGTCCCCGTAATCTTGCGCCCCTATGCCAGGGCAGCTGCTGCAAGACACTCCTGCGCCCGGAGTCCTCCGGCTGCGCATCAGCAACCCCGCCAAGCGCGGTGCGCTGGACTTTCCGATTCTCGACGGGATCGCCGAGGCGCTCGACCACCTCGACGAGTCCGTCCGCTGCGTCCTGCTCACGGGCGAGGCCGGCGTGTTCTCGTCGGGCTACGACATCGGCAACATCGCGGGCGACCGCACCGCCGATGCCGCCGAGCCGCTGGTCGCGCACCCGTTCGCGTCGGCGCTGGAGGCGCTCGACCGCACCGACATCCCGACCGTCGCCGCGCTCTCGGGCCACACGATCGGCGGTGGCCTGGAGCTCGCGATCTCGTGCGACATCCGCATCGCGCGCGACGACATCAAGCTCGGCATGCCGCCCGCCAAGCTCGGCCTCATCTACTCGCACACCGGCCTTTGGCGCTTCATCGACGCGATCGGCGAGCCGCGCACCCGCGACCTGTTCTTCCGCGGCCGCACCATCACCGCCGCGCGCGCCGAGCGCTGGGGCCTCGTGACCGAGCTGGTCGAGGAGCCCAGCGAGCTGGGCGGCCGCGAGTCCGACCAGGCGCTGGCCGAGGCCCTCGACGCCGCGTCGGTCCGGCTCGCCGCAGAGATCGCCGGCAACTCGCCGCTGTCGATCCAGGGCAACAAGCGCCAGCTGCGCGCGATCCTGAACGCGCGCCGCGCGATCCCGGCCGACGTCGAGGCGCAGCTGCTCGAAGAGCGCCGCGCGTGCTTCCAGTCCGAGGACTTCCTCGAGGGCGTGACGGCGTTCGCTGAGCGGCGCAAGCCGGTGTGGAAGGGGCGGTAGCACGATCGTTCCCGCCGCTCGCGTCGAGCGCTATGCGCCACTGAAGCTGCGTACCCCTAAGAAGCTACGGCGGCCTTGCACGCGCTCTAAGTTCTCTCGCCCAACCGTCGGCAGAGTTGCTTTAGATCGGGCCGCGCGGAGCCGATGGTGGTCTTGACTTGATAGCGGAGCTATCATGGACACTGATCATGACCACGAGTGAGCTTCGCGACACGCACCGTCGGTTTGCCGACTTGTACCTCGGACAACCTGGGATCTTCGGAACTCGGGTTCAGCGCCGTGATGGCGTCGTGCTTCAGGTGACGGTCGCGGCCACGGCGTCCCCGACGCTCCCGGGCGAGTTTGAAGGCCTTCCGGTCAAGGTCGTCACTGGCAAGCCTGCCTCGCAGGCTTCCGCACTCGTATAGCTGCTCCGACGAGCACCCCGGGCCCGGGGTGCTGCATCAAAGTCGATCCGTTCTCGGCTTACGGCGACGCATCTCGAAAGGTTCCGTATGGGACCTTTGGCATGGTTGTGCGCGACGCAGCCACGCAGGACCTCCTCGTTCTCACAGCCGGCCACCTCTTCGCCTGGGACGTCGCGAGCGACGTCAGCGTGCTTTGGGCCGACACACCCGGGGGCCTATGGCGGCCACTTGGCCAACTCAGGCGGGGGCTCCGCAGCAGCGACAGAGCCCAGTCTCAGTGGACGCCGCGGTCATCGAGCCGTTCGAGACTGTCCAGCTATCCGAGGCGAAAGGCAAGACCGCCAATCCGATCGGCTCTCGCAACCTCTGGGTTCCGCCACCCGAACACGAGGTCGCGGTCAGAAAGCGCGGCGCCACAACCGGTCTAACGAGGGGCCTGCTGGAGCCCGTGGACGCCAAGCACCTCGATCAGTACGGGGATACGTACAACCTGGGCTGGTGGGTCCTCGGCGACGACCAGCGTTTCGCCGGCCCCGGAGACAGCGGCGCGATCGTCGTCGACGAAGAACACTACGCCGTCGGCATGGCCGTACTGATCGACAGCGAAGAAGACGACCACGACGTGCAATGTCTAGTCCACGGCATCGACCAGATCCTCACAGCGCTGAATGTGGCGATGCTGTGAAAGCGGCCCCGCATGGGTCGCTTCCACATGAAGGGCGGGCGCCGTTCGGCGCCCGGCTCGGGCTTCGCAGACGCTCGTTCGCCCTCCCGCCCGAGTTGAGCGCAGGAAGGAACTCTCTGCCCCACGTAAGTTCTTGTACAGCGAGCCGCCGCCACTCCGCCCCGGCTAGGGTCCGGCCCTCATGACGCCGATGCGCATCGTCACCTGGAACGTGAACTCGCTGCGCGCGCGGCTGCCGCGCGTGCAGGAGCTGCTCGAGCAGCACCAGCCCGACGTGCTCTTGATGCAGGAGACGAAGGTCTCGCCGGAGCAGTTCCCGCACGAGGAGCTGGCCGCGATGGGCTACCACGCGGCCGACGCGTCGGTGAACCAGTGGGCCGGCGTCGCGATCGCCGTCCGCAAGGAGCTTGCGCTCGAAGACGTAAAGACCGACCTCTTCGAGAACCCGGTCCCGTCGGAGGCGCGCTGGGTCGAGGCGACGGTCGAAGGCATCCGGTTCGCGAGCGTCTACGTGATCAACGGCCGGGCGCTGGATCACGAGCAGTACTTCATGAAGCTCGAGTTCCTGCAGGCGATGGCGAACCGAGCCGCCGATCTCAAGAACGCCGGGCAGCCGATGCTGATCGCCGGCGACACGAACGTGTGCCCGCGCGACGTCGACGTGTGGAACCTCGCGGCGTTCGAGGGCAGCACGCATGTGAGCCAGCCCGAGCGCCTCGCGTTCCAGCGCGTGCTCGACGACGGCGACCTCGTCGACGCGCACGTGCACCGCTACGGCGAGGACGCCCAGCAGTTCACGTGGTGGGATTACCGCGCCGGGCACTTCCACAAGGGCTACGGCCTGCGGATCGACCAGCACCTCGTGAGCCGGTCGCTGGCCGACGGGATCGCCGACGTGCGGATCCTGCGCGACCTGCGCAAAGGCTCCAAGCCCTCCGATCACGCCCCGCTGGAACTCGAACTCGGCCGCTGAGCGACGGGCGCCAAGCCGGTAACGCCGATGACCGCGACCGGGTTCAGGTGCGCCGAGCCGGTCTGATGGCGGGGCCCTCCGGTACCTTGTGGCGATGCCCCCGCTGATCACCCGTGAAGAGGCGCTGCAGCTCGGCCAGCTGCGCGATCCCCAGGCGATCGAGGCGCTCGTCGAGCGCGCGTGGGAAGCCCGACAAGAGCAGTTCGGCACCAGCACCGACATGTGCTCGCTCGTGAACGCCAAGTCGGGCGGCTGCGCCGAAGACTGCGGCTTTTGCGCGCAGTCGCGCTTCGCCGACTCCGAGACGCCGATGCACGCGATGATGGAGCCCGACCAGATCCTCGAGCACGCGCGTGCTGCCGAGGCCGCCGGCGCCCACCGCTTCTGCATGGTTACCCAGGGCCAGGGCCTCTCCAAGCGCGACTTCGAGAAGCTGCTCGAGGGCACGCGCCTCGTCGCCAAGGAGACGAACCTCAAGCGCTGCATCTCGATCGGCCACATGAGCGTCGACCGCGCGCTCAAGCTCAAGGAGGCCGGCGTCCAGCGGGTCCACCACAACGTGGAGACCGCCAAGTCGTACTACCCCGAGGTCTCGACCACGGTCCAGTACGCGGGTCGCCTGCGCACCGTCGATGCGATCAAGGAAGCGGGCCTGGAGAGCTGCGTCGGCGGCATCCTGAACCTCGGCGAGACGCCGGAGCAGCGCGTCGAGATGGCGTTCGAGCTGGCCGAGATCAACCCGACCTCGGTGCCGATCAATTTGCTCAACCCGCGCCCTGGCACCAAGTTCGGCGACCGCGACTTCATGGACCCGTGGGAGGCCGTGAAGTGGATCGCGATCTTCCGCCTCGTCCTCCCCGAGGCGCTCTTCCGCCTCTGCGGCGGCCGCGTCGAGAACATCGGCGAGCTGCAGCCGCTGGCGGTCAAGGCCGGCGTCAACGGCGTGATGATGGGCAACTTCCTCACCACGCTCGGCAACACGCCCGAGCAAGACCGCAAGATGTTCGAGGACCTCGGCCTCGACATCTCCCGCCAACCCGACAACGGCTCCAACCCGCGCCCCGACAACCGCTCAGGCGTGCTCGAGGGCGACACGCCCAACCTCATCGAGGACTACATGGACCGCCAGGGCTGGGTCGACTCGCAGGCCGACCGCGGCACCAGCCACATCGTCGAGCCGGGCGCGCCGATCGTGACCGCCGGCAACGTGTCGCAGGCGCCAGCCGCGCCCGTCGCGCGCGTCGACGGCCCGCCGAGCGACCTCGTCGACATGACCCCGCGCGACGACGAAGACTCCCCACTCAACATCCGCCTCTGGGACCCGTCAACCCAGCTGCGCTACCGCCCCCGCAAGAATCCGCCGCCGCCGCGTCCCGACGGCGCGCCGAACGTGGGCCACCGCCGCTCCCCCGAGCCGGCGGTCGCCGAGTCGGCAGGCTGATCCGAGCGGGAGCACCCCGTTCATCTGCCCGTCGCCCACCCCGAGGGCTGCGCGGCATTAGACCCGAGTGCACATGACGAAACCCAGGCCTTCGGCCGACTACAGACAGCGCCTCATCGACGCCCTTCAGGTCGTCATCATCCGCGACGGATTCGTCGGCGCGAAGATCCAGGACGTTGTCAAAGAGGCCCGCGTCTCGCTGCGCACCTTCTACGCGGAGTTCCCCAACAAGGAAGCCTGCTTCCTCGAGCTCTACCAGCAGCAGATGGACCTCGTCTTGTCGCTCGTCGGTAGCGACGTCGACTTCGAGAAGCCCTGGAAGCAGGTCATGCGCGAGGGGTTTGAGCGGTACTTCGTCGCGCTCTCGCTCTACCCGCGGATGACGCACGCCGTCACGATCGAGCTCGCCACGCTCTCGCAGCACGCACGCGAGGTGCGGCAGAACGCGCTCGACCAGTACGTCGAGCTGATCATCGAACTCGTCGAACGCGGCCGCGCCGCCAATCCCGACATCCCTTCCCGTTCGCTGTCGCCGCTCATGGCCCGCGCGATCATGGGCAGCGTCATCGAGCTGGTGTTCAACAGCGTGGTGCGCGAGCAGGTCGAGCAGCTGCCGCAGATGGTCGACACCGCCACCGACATGCTGTGGAGCGTCGTGACGAACGTCGACGACGCCGCAGCCACGTAGGCGTCCAGCAGTCCGTGGACACGGCGAACCACCCAAACAGCGGGGTATCCCGCGCCCAGGCGGCAGTTTGGGCTGGCGTCCGCCGGTGAGCCCGGCATGCTGGAGACCGCGATGGACGAGCTGAGCACGCGCCTCGACGAACTCAAGGACCTGGGTCTGTACCGGCGCCTGCGCCAGGTCAGCGGCCCGCAGGGGCCGCGGATCGTCCTCGACGGGACCCCCGTGCTGCTGCTCTGCTCCAACAACTACCTGGGGCTCAGCGACCACCCGCGCATCCGCGAGGCCGCCGCCGACGCGGCGATGCGCTGGGGCGTCGGCGCCGGCGCCAGCCGCCTGGTGTCGGGCTCGATGACGATCCACCGCCGCCTCGAGGAGCGCCTCGCCGCCTTCAAACGCACGGAATCTTCACTGCTCTTCGGCTCGGGCTATATGGCCAACGTCGGCGTGCTCCAGGCCCTCGGCGACCAGTCGTCGCTGATCTGCTCCGACGAGCTCAACCACGCGTCGATCATCGAAGGCTGCCGCGCGGCCAAAGCGCCGACCTTCGTGTATCGCCACAACGACCTCGAGCACCTCGAGTGGGGCCTGCGCGAGCGCATTCCCGCAGGCGCGACCGGCCGCCCGCTGATCGTGACCGACTCGGTCTTCTCGATGGACGGCGACATCGCCCCGCTCGAAGGCATCGCCGACCTTGCCCAGCGCTACGGCGCGCGCACGGTCGTCGATGAGGCCCACGGCACCGGCTGCGTCGGACCTGGCGGGCGCGGCGCCGTCGCGGCTGCAGGCCTTGAGGGCGAGATCGACGTCATCGTCGGCACGCTCGGCAAGGCGCTCGGCGCCTACGGCGCCTTCGCCGCCGGCTCGCTCGACCTCACCCGCTACCTGATCAACGCCTCGCGCCCCGTGATCTTCTCGACGGCGCCCGCGCCGCCGGTCGTCGCCGGCGCGCTCGCGGCGCTCGACCTCATCGAGACGCAGCCTGAGCGCGTCGAGCGGCTGCAGAGCAACAGCGCCGTCCTGCGCGCCGCGCTGCGCGACGAAGGCGTCGTCGTCGAGGGCCCCACGAGCCACATCGTGCCGATCGTCGTCGGCGACGCGACCACCGCGATGACGCTCTGCGAGCGCCTGCTCGAGCGCCGCGTGTTCGCCCAGGCGATCCGGCCTCCCACGGTGCCAGAGGGCACCTCCCGCCTGCGCGTCACGGTCTCGGCGTCGCACACGCCGCAGGAGCTGCGCCGCGCCGCCCAGGCGATCGCCGAGGTCTCGCGCGATCTCGGGCTGCCCGTCGGCGCTGGCCCGTCGCGTCCGTCGATCACGAAGACCGACGACTCGTTCGGCGAGTGGAGCTCGGCACCCGCCAAGAACGGCAACGGCCGCCGCCACGTCGCTACCGGCGGCGCCGCGCCGGAGCTGCCCGCCCCGGTCCGCTCAGGC
>JAEZDB010000287.1 GCA_023429855.1 Actinomycetes bacterium | reverse complement strand
AGCTACGACGGCGTAGACTCCGGGCCAGCCCCCGTGGAGTGTGACCGCCGGGGTAGTTAGGCCCGTGGAGTGAGACCGCCGGGCGCCACAGAGACACAACGGAGAAATCCGACATGCCTGAAGCCGTCATTGTTGACGCGATCCGTACCCCGATCGGCCGCGCCGTCAAGGGTTCCCTCAAGACCGTCCGCGCCGACGACCTTGCCTCGCTCCCGATCAAGGCCCTGATCGAGCGCAACCCCGGTGTTGACTTCGGTCAGACCGAAGACGTCCTGATGGGCGCCGCCTTCGGCGAAGCCGAGCAGGGCTACAACATCGCCCGCAACGCCGGCATCCTCGCCGGCCTGCCGTTCGAAGTTCCGGGCGCCACCACCAACCGCTTCTGCGCCTCGTCGCTGCAGACGATCCGCAACGCGTTCCACGCGATCGTCGCGGGCGAAGGCGACCAGTACATCGCCGCCGGCGTCGAAGCCGTCAGCCGCACCGTGCAGGGCGGCCAGTGGGAGTTCCACCCGCTGCTGAACGGCTCCGAGGGTTCGATCACCAACGTCTACATCCCGATGGGCCTGACCGCCGTGAACGTCGCCGAGCGTTACGGCGTGACCCGCGACGAGCAGGACGAATGGGCCGCCACCTCCCAGCAGCGCGCCGTCGCCGCCCAGGAAGCCGGCCACTTCGACGCTGAGATCGTCGGCGTCACCGTCGCCGCCCACAAGGACTGGGACAAGGAAGGCAACGAGATCGACGTGCCCGAGACGGTCGTCACCAAGGACGACGGCCCCCGCGCCGGCACCACCGTCGAGAAGCTCTCCAAGCTGCAGCCGGCCTTCAAGCCGGACGGCACCGTCACCGCTGGCAACGCCTGCCCGCTCAACGCCGGCGCCGCCGCGACGCTGATCATGAGCGCCGACAAGGCCGAGAAGCTCGGCCTCAAGCCGCGCGCCCGCATCATCGCCACCTCGGTGGCCGGTCTCGACCCGGAGTACATGGGCGTCGGCCCGATCCCGGCGATCCAGAAGCTCCTCGCCGCCACCGGCAAGAAGATCGAAGACATCGACATCGTCGAGATCAACGAGGCGTTCGCCGCGCAGATCGTCCCCTCCAAGAAGGAGCTGGGCATCAGCGACGAGCAGCTCAACCCGTTCGGCGGCGCGATCGCCCTCGGCCACCCGTTCGGCATGACCGGCGCCCGCATCATGACGACGCTGATCAACGGCCTTGAGAAGACCGGCGGCCGCTACGGCATCGAGTCCATGTGCGTGGCCGGCGGCCTCGGCATGGCGGTGTTGATCGAGCGCATCTAGCTCGGTCTGAACCTCATCTGAGATTCGCGAAGGGCGCCCTCCGGGGCGCCCTTCGTCGTTCTCGGTCATCCGTGTAGCCGCGGCCATCGGGGTCTGCCGCCGGGGTACGTTCGCGTTATGGCTGAGGAACCGGCACGCATCCTGCTGGTCGCCTACCGCACCGCGGCGACCCAGGGGCTCTACAACGCGGTGCGCGAGCGAGCCAAACAAGGCCCCTGCACGTTCACGCTCGTCGTGCCGCGGCCGACCGACGACCCGGACGACGACGAAGCCGACGTCACGCTCGGGCTCGCCCTCCCGTTCCTCGAACGGGCTGCCCGCGAGCACATCGAGGGCGTTGTGGGCCCGCCTGATCCGCTGCAGGCCGCCCGCGAACTGCACGCCGACGCGGCGTTCGACGAAGTCGTCGTCTCCGCGTTGCCCGTCCGCTTCTCCAGGTGGCTGCACCTCGACCTGCCACGCCGCATCGGGCGCGAACTCGGCCTACCGGTCAAGGTCGTGACGGCGCCGCACCACCGCCACCGCGACGCGGCCGAAGCGCGCGAAGCGGTGCCCGAACACCTCTAACCGAAGGCCTGCGGCGGCGCCGGCCGCTACGAGGCGACGGTCGGCCGCTCGCGGCCCGCCCAGATGTCGTTGCACGACTCGCACACCTCGGCGGGAATCACGCCGGCACGCATCAGGAGCGCGAACGCCTGGCAGCCGAGGCAGAAGCCGGCGAACGCCTCGAGGCCGGCCGCGACGACCAGCGCGGCGATCACGACGTAGGCAGCGGTGGTTGTGCCAGTGAGAAAGAGCACCGACGCAAGCGTCGTGAAGACCAGGCCGATGGACTGCGCAAACCGCTTCGGCGGGCCGGCCACGAGCCTCTTCTCAAACGGCAGCCGCGGCACGATCACCTTCGTCGACAGCAACCCCAGCGGGCTGAGCTTCGGCCCGGCGAGCACCCGCAGCAGAAACCCGACGGCCATCAGCGGCGCGAGCCACTGCCACTGCATCGCGAGCAGCACGACGCCGAGGACGACGACACCGCCGGCTGTGACGCGGGCCGCCACTTCGTTGACGGGGTTCGGGAAGGAGAGCAGTCGGTCAGACATCACGCAGGCGAGAGGGAGAACACCTAAACATCCCAAAGTCTAGTGGGTTTACCGAGAATGCTGCGGCGGTTGGCTCGGACTCAGCCGGCTGCGCCGAACGACTCGACGCGCAGCACCAGCTCACCCGCGGCGTCCGACGCGTCGAGGTCGACCGTCGCGACGATCGCGAAGTCGTGGTGGCCCTCGGGGTCGTCGATGATCTGCCGCGCTGTCCAGCGGCCAGCACCGGCGTGCTTGTCGATGATCAGCAGCTCCGGCGAGCGCGCATCGGGACCGGCGCCCATCGACTCGTGCTCGTCCCAGTAGGCGCCGAGCGCCTCCTCCCAGGCCAGCTCGTTCATCGGCGCCGGCACGGGCGGATCGCTCAGCGCGGCCGACTGCGCGTCGAGCTGCGCCAGTTGGTCGAAGCGGTCGCGCGCGGCGAGCTGCACCCGCTGGAACATCGCGTTGCGCACCATCACGGCAAACGCGCGCTCGTTGGCGGTGATCGGCCGGCTCGGCGGCGCGACCTCGCCGGCAGCAGCACGCTCCGCCGCCTCCGCGACGCTCTCCGGGTCGGTCAGCGCCTCCCACTCGTCGAGCAGCGAGGAGTCGGTCTGGCGGACGGTCTCGCCGAGCCACTCGATGATGTCTTCGAGCTCCGGCGTGCGGAACCGCTCAGGCACCGTCTGCCGCAGCGCGCGGAACGCGTCCGACAGGTACCGCAGCACCAGGCCCTCCGAGCGCATCAGCCCGTAATGGGCGACGAACTCGCTGAAGGTAAAGCCCCACTCGTACATGTCGCGGACGACCGACTTGGGGGAGAGGTCGGACTCGCGGACCCACGGGTGCGTCTCGCGGTAGATCCGGAACGCCTGCAGTAGCTCCTCGCCAAGCGGCTTGGGGTACGTCACCTCCTCGAGCAGCTCCATCCGCTCGTCGTACTCGATGCCCTCGGCCTTCATCTCCGCAACGGCATCGCCCTTGGCCTTGTTGGCCTGCGCGGCGAGCACGGGGAATGGGTCGTCGAGGATCGCCTCCACGACCGACAGCAGGTCGAGCGTGTAGTCCTCGGCCTCGGGGTTGACCAGGTCGAAGGCGACGAGCGCAAACGACGCTAGCGGCTGGTTGAGCGCGAAGTCGTCTTGCAGGTGCGGCGCCAACTGGAGCGTGCGGCCGTCGGCGTCGGCCTCGGGCAGCCACTCCAGGACGCCCGCGGCGAGCAGCTCGTCGCCAAGGGCCTGCGCTTGCTCAGACAGCCGGCGCCGCCCGCGCTCGTCCTCGTGGTTGTCTTCCATCAGCGCGCGCATCACGTCGATCGGATCCGCGGGCTGCTGGACGACGTTGAGGATCGTCGAGTGGTCGACCTTCATCCGCGACACGAGCGCCTCGGGCACGGCCGTCTTGAGCCGCTTGAACGTCTCCTCGGTCCAGCTGACCTGGCCCTCGGGCGGCTTGACCTTCTGCACGCGCTTGCGCTTCTTCTCGTCGTCGCCGGCCTTCGCGAGGCGCCGCGCGTTCTCGATCACGTGCTCCGGCGCCTGCACCACCACGTGGCCGGACGTGTCGAACCCAGCGCGGCCGGCGCGGCCCGCGATCTGGTGGAACTCGCGCACCTTCAGGATGCGGTGGTTCGTCCCGTCGTACTTGGTGAGGCCGGTGAAGACGACCGTCCGGATCGGGACGTTGATGCCGACGCCGAGCGTGTCGGTGCCGCAGATCACCTTGAGCTGGCCGGTCTGCGCGAGCTGCTCGACCAGACGGCGGTAGCGCGGCAGCAGCCCGGCGTGGTGGATGCCGATGCCGTTGCGGACCAGTTTGCTCAGCGTCTTGCCGAAGCCCGAGGTGAAGCGGAACGCGCCGATCGACTCCGCGATCGCGTCCTTCTCCTCGCGCGTGCAGAGCTTGGCCGACAGCAGCGACTGCGCGCGCTCCATCGCCGACGCCTGGGTGAAGTGCACTACGTAGACGGGCGCCTGGTCGGTCTGCACGAGGTGCTCGAGCTTCTCGTGCAGCGGCTCGGTCGACCACTCGAACGTAAGCGGGATCGGCCGCTCGGCGCCCTCGACGACCGCGGTCTCGCGGCCGGTGCGGCGCGTGAGGTCTTCGCTGATCCGCTTCGTGTCGCCGAGGGTGGCCGACATCAGCACGAACTGCGTGTGCGGCAGGCAGAGCAGCGGCACCTGCCAGGCCCAGCCGCGCTGCGGCTCGGCGTAGAAGTGGAACTCGTCCATCACGACCTGGCCGACGTCGGCGCCCGTCCCCTCGCGCAGCGCGAGGTTCGCGAGCACCTCGGCGGTGCAGCAGATGATCGGCGCGCTTGCGTTGACTGAGGCGTCGCCGGTCATCATCCCGACGTTGTCGGCCCCGAAGACGCGGCACAGGTCGAAGAACTTCTCGCTCACGAGCGCCTTGATCGGGGCGGTGTAGAAGGTCGTCTGGTCTTTCGCCATCGCCGCGAAGTGCGCGGCGATCGCGACCATCGACTTCCCCGAGCCGGTCGGCGTCGCGAGGATCACGTTGTTGCCGGAGAAGAGCTCGATCGCGGCCTCCTCCTGGTGCGGGTACAGCGGGCGGCCACCTTCGCCGGCCCACTCGGAGAACGCGTCGAAGAGCGCATCCTCGTCGGGGGTCGGCGGGATCAGGTCGACGAGCGTGGCCATGGGACTGGGGCCACGCTACCGGGCTCGGCTCGCGCGGCCGCCACGGGCCGTGCGCCTGCGCCGCGACGACCGCTCGATATCGATCGTGATGCGGCGGCTCAGCCGAACGGCAGCGCGTACGGACGGTGATCGAACGCGTGGGCGTCCCACGCGCGGCGTTCGGTCTCGCCGGGTGCGTCGACCGGGGCGGCGCCGTCGCTCCCGAAGATCATCGTCGTGCGGCGGCTGGGCTCGTAAGCCGGCCATGCCATGTCGGCGTCGGCAGAGGGGTCGCCGGTGCGCACGAAGCTCAGCCACGCCGCCATCATCGGGTCCGAGACGCGGCGTCGGGCTTCGAGGTCCTTGGCCGTTGCCACGTTGCCCGGCAGCCACGGCGTCTGCAGCCCGCCGAAGACGAACGCGACCTCGGCGACGTGCGTCGCACCGAGGCTGCGGCGCGGCTCGCCGGCCAAGTCGGGCACCTGCCAGTCGAAGCGATACATGAACACGCGGGCGTTGTGGCGCGACTGCGCCTCGGCCGTCCGCGTTGCGGGCACGCGGAACAGCTGGTCGCTCATGATCCGGATCAGCGCGTGCTGGCGGACGGGAAGCGCCGCGCGGCGGCGGGCCGCCTTCGGCGTGGGGCTGTCGGCGGCGGTGTCGGCCCGGTACGCCCGCAGCAACGCCGGCAGGCGCCGGGCGATCGTGCCTGGGACGAACGGGTTGGCGACCGCAGGCGCGGCGGCGAGCGGCGGCGACGCGATCGTGAAGTACGACGCCTCGTCGCGGTTGGTGCCGATCAGCAGGTCGATCTCGCTGGCGCTGCCGGCGGCGACCCGGGCGATGGCGGAGTCCGGGACCAGGTCGCCGTCGACGTAGGGCGCAAACGCCAGGCTGCCGGTGATCTTCCGCTTGGCCAGGAACGCGCGCTGCAGCTCGACGAGCTCCGCGGTCGAGCGGCGGTGCAGGTCGTCGGCGTGGCGCACGCCACCGGCTTTGAGGCAGCTGCGTGCGGTCTGCTGCGATTGCGCGTGACTGTGGACGAGGTAGCCGGAGCCGCTCTGCATCACCGCACGCCGGAACAGCTCCTGCGGACGGTCGCCCGCCAGCATCGCGCCGATCGAGATCGCTCCGGCCGACTCCCCGGCGACCGTGATCGCGTCGGGGTCACCGCCGAACGCCGCTGCGTTGTCGCGTACCCAGCGCAGCGCGGCGAGCTGGTCCCGCAAGCCGTTGTTGCCCGAGCCTGCCAGCGACGGGTCGAGCTCGCCGAGCTCCAGGTAGCCGAACACGCCGAGGCGGTAGTTCACGGTCACGACGACGATGTCGCCGCGCTGCGCGAGCAGGCCGCCATCGAAGTCGCTCTGGAACGCCGAGCCCGACCGGAAGCCGCCGCCGTGCAGCCACACGAGCACCGGCCGCGGGGCGCTCGGCGCCGCCGACGGGGCGAAGACGTTCAGCAGCAGGCAGTCCTCGGACTGCGTGAGCGGGCCGTTGTAGGACTCGGTCACGTTGCCGTCGACGCGTGGGCACGCGACGTTCGGCGAGACCGACGCGTCGCGCTCGCCCTCCCACGGCTCGGCGGGTTCAGGCGCTCGGAACCGGCGCGGACCGACGGGCGGTGCCGCGTAGGGCACACCCCAGTACCGCGCGATGGTGCCGTCGTCGGCGCCGCGCAGCAGGCCTTGGGCGACGGCGACGGTGCAGGACTTGGTCGACGGGACGGTCACGAGCCGATCCTCCCACGGCTGGCCGCGCTTAGATAGGGCGCGCGATGCTGAGGCCGTAGACGCCGTCGTCCTCAAACCAGTTCGTGAGCTCGAAGCCGGACTCGGCGTAGAGGTCGGCCATCGTCTCGCGGCGGAACTTGCGGCTGATCTCGGTGAAGATCGTCTCGTCGGCCTCGAACGTCACGTCGAGGCTGAGCGACTTCACGCGGACCTGCTGCGGTGCGATCGCGCGCAGGTGCGTCTCGATGCGCTCCAGGTCGGCGTTCCACAGCGACTGGTGGGCGAAGGCGTCGACGTCGAAGTCCGCGTCGAGCTCGCGGTTGACGACGTGGAGCACGTTCTTGTTGAACTCGGCCGTGACGCCGGCGGCGTCGTTGTAGGCGGCTTCGAGTTCCGCGACGTCCTTGACGAGATCGGTGCCGATCAACACGGCGTCGCCGGGACCGAGCTGGCTGCGCAACGCGCCCAGGAACGCCCGGACCTCGACCGGCTCGAGGTTGCCGAGCGTCGAACCGAGGAACGCGACGAGGCGTCCACCCTGGGGCGCGCGACCGAGCAGGTGCAGCTGCGTCGTGAAGTCGAGGATGCGGCGCTCGACGCGCAGCTCGGGGAACTCCGCGGCCAGGTTGCGCTGGGCGAGCGCGATGGCAGAGGCGCTCACGTCGACCGGCACGTAGCGCTCAAGCGCACCCTGCTCGAGCAGTGGGCGCAGCAGCAGCGGCGTCTTCGTCGAGGAGCCGGAGCCCAGCTCGACGAGTTCCCGCGCCGGGAAGGCGGCCGCGATGGCGTCGCCCTGCGCGGCGAGCAGCGCCGCCTCGGCGCGCGTCGGGTAGTACTCGGGCTGCTCGCAGATCTGGTCAAAGAGATCCGAGCCGCGGGCGTCGTAGAACCACTTCGGCGGCAGGTGCTTCTCGTTGGCGGTGAGGCCGCGCAGCACGTCGGCGGCCAGGGCCGTCCACGTCTCGGGGAGGCCCGAGTCGAGGTCGAGGCCGTGATCGGAGAGGACGGCGCGGTCTTCGGCGTGTGTCGTAGGCATGGTGGCTCTCTCGTGTGGTTTCGGCGGGGAGCAGAGGAGTTATCGGCGGCTGGTTGGACCGGCCTGAGGGCGAGTCCGGTATGGGCGGAAGCCCGGAAAAGCGATGGGGTGCGGCGTCTTTCGGGTGCCTCAGGCGTCGCTCGCGCAGCGGAATCCAGCGAAGATCTGGCGGCGTTGCGGAAAGTCCCAGTTACGGAAGGTCGACCGCGCGACGCACCCAGCGGTGGCCCACGAGCCGCCGCGCAGGACGCGGTACGGCCCGTCGAAGAACACCTCGGAGTACTCGGGATACGGGAACGCGGTGAACCCCGGGTAGCCCTGGAGCGGCGACGACGTCCACTCCCACAC
>JAEZDB010000282.1 GCA_023429855.1 Actinomycetes bacterium | reverse complement strand
ACGTCGGGACTGCCGGGCGCTACCGCAGGCTGGGTTCCGACGCCGCGTCGCCGTCTCGGCGACATCGTCGTCGACGCCATGTGGGTGCCGCGGTCCGTCGTCGAAGAGATGGTCGAAGAGGCCCGCTCGCTGGGCCGTCCGATCGGCCAGCTGCTGCTTGACCGCAACCTGATCACGAGCGAGCAGCTAGGCCAGGCCATCGCCGAGCGCTTCGGCCTGCCCTACCTCTCGATCCGCCAGGCCGAGGTCGACCTGCGCGCCGCGACGATGATCGACACGCAGACGGCTCGCCGCTTGCGCTCGCTGCCGGTCGCTTTCGACGACGACACGCTCGTGGTCGCCATGGTGGATCCAGGCAACATCGTCGCCCTCGACGACATCGCCATGCTCACCGGCCAGCGGGTGCGCCCGATCGTGGTCGGCGACGAGGACCTCGAGGTCGTCATCAAGCGCGTGCTCGGCGTGGACTCCGAGGTCGGCGCCGTCCTCGAGCAGGTCGACGACGTGTCGCCGCTGCGGCCCGAAGAAGAAGACCTCCGCCAGACGACCGACGACGAAGGCCCGGCCGTCAAGATCGTGCAGTCGGTGATCTCGCAGGCCGTCGAGCGCCGTGCGTCCGACATCCACTTCGACCCGGTCCCCGACGGCCTGATCGTGCGGTTCCGCGTCGACGGCGTCGTCCACGACGTGACGGCCGTGCCGCGCCAGCTCGCGGCCGCGGTCGTGTCGCGCCTGAAGATCCTCGCCGAGCTCAACATCGCCGAGCGGCGGATGCCGCAGGACGGCCGCGTCGGCTTCAACTTCGAAGGGCGTCGCGTCGACCTGCGCGTAGTCACGCTGCCGCTCGTCGCCGGCGAATCCGTCGTGCTGCGCGTGCTCGACAGCGGCGGCACCGTGCGCGGCCTCAGCGAGCTCGGCATGAGCCCGGCCGCCGAAGCGCGCCTGGTCAAAGCCCTCGGCCGTGCCAACGGCGGCATCCTCGCGACCGGCCCGACCGGTTCTGGCAAGACGACCACCGTCTACGGCGCCCTGCAACTCACGAACACGGGCGACCGCACTCTCGTGACGATCGAGGACCCGGTCGAGTATCGCGTTCCCGGCGTCAAGCAGCTGCAGGTCAACCCGAAAATCGGCCTGGAGTTCGCCAACGGCCTGCGCTCGATGGTGCGCGCCGACCCCGATGTGATGCTCGTGGGCGAGATCCGCGACTCCGAGAGCGCCCAGATCGCGATGCAGGCCGCCATCACGGGCCACCTCGTGCTCTCCACCCTGCACACCAACAACGCCGCCGCGGCACTGAGCCGCCTGGTCGACATGGGCGTGCCGACCTTCATGGTTGTCTCGGCCGTGACGTGCGTCGTCGGGCAGCGCCTAGCGCGCCGCCTCTGCGATCACTGCAAAGCACCGACGCAGATGCCGGCCGAGCTCATCGGCGGCGAGCCGGGCACGTTCGTGTCGGTCTTTGAACCTGTCGGCTGCGCCAAGTGCGCCGACACCGGCTACGACGGGCGCATCGGCCTCTACGAAGTCCTCGAGGTGACCGACGAGATCCGCAAGCTCGTGGTCGGCGGCGCCGGGTCCGACGAGATCGCGCGGGTAGCGCAGGCCCAGGGCATGGAGACGATGCGCGAAGACGGCATCCAGCGCGTGCTCGCCGGGCTCACGAGCCCCGCCGAGCTCGCCCGCGTCGCCCCGCTCTAGCGGTCCGTTGCGCCCGAGTCGCCGAACGACCGGTCATTCGGGCGCAGACAGGTGTGGCGGCCGCGGCGCGCCGCTTAGCTGATCTCGACGCCGCCCTGGCCGACGCGGAGCGTGAGCTCCCCGTCGAGCAGCTGGAGCAGCTCGTGGCCAACGACCTCGCGGCGCCACCCCTGGAGGACCCGCACGTCGGCCGACTCCGTCTGCTCGCGGTGGCCGGAGACGAGCAGCTGCAGCTCGTTGCGGGTGGCGAGCAGCTCGTAGGCGAGGCCCGCAGTGGCCGCGCGCGTGCGCAAGAGCGCCTCGCAGAGCGCAATCACCGCCACGTCTTCTGGGCGGGTGTCGAGCTGGCGCAGCGGACGGCGCGGGATCGGGTCTTTCGTGAGGCCCTCGGCGATCGCGGTGAGCAGCCCTTCGGCGCGGCGACGCCCGTTGGCCTCACCGAGACCGCGAATCTGGCGCAGGTCGTCGATCGTCTTGGGCCGACGCTTGGCCAGCTCGACGAGCGGCTGGTCGCCCAGGACCTGTTGCGCAGGACGGTCGTGCGTGCTGGCGGTGGCCTCGCGCCAGACGACCAGTTGGCGCGCGACGGCGCGCGTGACCGGGTCGTGGCCGGCGATCTTGGGCAGGCGCTCGAAGAGCGCGTCGGCGTTGCGCTCGTCGCTGGCGGCCGCGAGCGGCTCGCACTCCTGCACCGCCCAGTCCAGGCGGCCCGATACGAGCAGGCGCTCCTGCAGCTCGACCGCAGCTTGCTCGAGGTGGAGCACGTCTTCGCGGGCGTAGCGGAGCTGCTCGGTGGTGAGCGGGCGGCGGTCCCACTTCGTGAAGCTCGCGCTCTTGTGCAGCTTGACGCCGAGCAGGCCGCGTAGCAGCGCCTCGTAGCCGATCTGCGCCCGCAGCCCGGCGAACGCGGCGGCGATCTGCGTGTCGAACACGTTCGTCACGTCGGTCGACCACGTGCGGCGCAACAGGGCGACGTCTTGTCGGGCGGCATGCAGGATCAGCTCGATGGCAGGGTCGGCGATCACCTTCGCCAGCGGGCCGGGGTCGATCGAGCGGTCGAGCGGGTCGATCAGCAGGATCCACGGCTCGTCGTCAGCGCCGGCGTCGTCGAGGTACACCGCCACCTGCACCAGGCACAGCAGCGACTGGTACTTGCCTTCGCCGACGAACTCGGTGTCGATCGCGAACCGGCCGCGGGCCTCGGCCAGGCGCGCGAACTCGCGGATCTCGTCGTTGGTCGCGAGCAGCTCTGCGCCCGTGGCCGTGCGACTCATCGGCCGCCACCTGCGGCGCGGCCGCGTTCGTCGGGCCAATGGCCGTGCTTGGCGAAATACGCGCGCGCGTCCTCTTCGGCGTCGCGTTCGGTGTCGCCAGCGACACCCACGCGGTAGAGGAAGTTCAGCAGCCAGATCGATGCGCCCGCGGAAAACACGGGGATTCCGATCTCGAGCGACGTCTCGCTGACGCCGCCGATGATGATGATCGCGACCCCGCCGATACACAGCAGAGTCGGGATCCAGAAGCGGATGAGCTTCAGGAGCATCTGTGCATCATGGTCGATTGCGCCGGCAGACGCTCGTACGAGAACATCGCGGCCAGTTCTCCGAGCGTTGGCGAGGTGCCAGGTTCGACCAGCTGAGCGGTGGCGGCGAGCGCCCCGAGCAGGTCCTCGGGACGGGCCGGTACGCCGCACTCGAGGCCTGGAAGTTCGAGGTCACAGCGGCCGCTGACCACGTCGGCCAGCGTCGCCGACCCGTGCCGTTTGGCGAGCCGAGCACCGTCTGGGCCGATCATCAGCGGCACGTGGGCGTAGCCGGTCGGCGGGAGGCCGAGCCGCTGCTGCAGCTGCCGCTGCGTCGGCACCGACTCGAGCAGGTCGGCGCCGCGCACCACCTCATCGACCCCTTGGTCGGCATCGTCGAGCACGACCGCCAGCTGATACCCGAACTCGCCGTTGGCGCGCCGCAGCACGGCGTCCTCGGCAGGCAGCAGCTGCGGGCCGAGGACGCGATCGTCGAACGCGACCGGCTCGGCGTCGGCCCGAAAGCGCCAGGCAGGCGCACGGCCGCCAACGACCTGCGCCGCGCGCTCGGCCTCCGAGAGATCCCGGCACGTGCCGGGGTAGCCGCCGGCGGGGTGGCCGTGCGGTGCGCTGGAGGCCTCGCGGATCTCCGCGCGCGTGCAGAAGCACGGGTACACCGCACCGATCTGCTGCAGCTGCGCAAACGCTGCGGCGTAGCGCGGCAGGCGCTCGGACTGCGCGATCACGTCGCCGTCGTGCGTGAGCCCGAGCTCCGCCAGATCGTGGAGCTGCCGAGCTGCAACGTCGGGGCGTGAGCGGCCGCGGTCAAGGTCGTCGATGCGCAGGCGCCAGGCGCCACCGGTCGCGCGGGCAGCAAGCCACGAGAGCAGCGCGGTCCGCAGATTCCCGAGGTGCAGATCGGCGGAGGGGGAGGGGGCGAAACGGCCGTCCATGGACTGCCCGCGAGCCTAACCGCCACGGCCCCGGCTAAGGGTGCGGCCCCGACGGGCACCAAGGCGGCTACGATGCGCCCCGATGGCCGAGACTCCAGCCAAGCCGCGCGGCCGCCGCCCGGCGAAAGCCGCCGAACCGGCCGAGCCAGCTGGCCCGCAGCCCTGCTCGGCGTGCCGTGCCACAGGGCGCGTGTTCGCGAACCGCGCCGGCGAGCAGATCAGCGTGAACTGCCCCTGGTGCCAGGGCACGGGTTCGTGGGAACCCGGCTACGACGCCCAAGCCGCCGGCGTCTTCCCCGCCAGCTGAGCGACGGCCCGCGCGCCAGCCTCTCGCTGCGCGCCTCCCTTTACGCCGGTTTCTCGCACGACGGCGCGCCGCCGCTGGACGTATCGCTGATCCGCAGGCATCGACCGGCTGCCTAGCCCCATACTGACCCCATACGGGGCCGCCGATACGCGAGACATGAGTTCCCCTCGTCTTCTCGTGCTCGCCGCAACGGCGTTGGGCATCGCGACGTTCCCAGCGCCTGGCTTCGCCGCGCTGACCCAGGACGCAGCGACCACCCCGACGCCAATGGGTTACGGCGATGACGCAGGGGGAGCACCGCTCTGGACGGCCGATGGCGTGCTGTCGCCCGGCGAGACGGTGAACGTGAACTTCCCGTTGCGCGACACGCAGTCCCCGGAGACCTACGCGAACGACGCCACGGGCATCCTGTATCCGCAGGGCACAGCTGGGAATTTCCTCACGATCTCGCCGAGCGGGCCCAACCCCTTCACCAACAGCTCCGGCGACGTCCGCGGTACGTCGAACTACGCGATCACCGTGAGCCCGAACCTGCAGTGCGGCACCCGCGTACCGCTGCGTCTCGCGGTCTCCGGACCGTCGATGCCAGCGGGCAGCCAGGACTACAGCTACGGCCTGCCCACAGGCGCTGCCGGCGCGTTCAGGCGCACCGCCAGCACCGAGATCGGCAACATCATTCTCGACGGCCAGAGCAAGGACTCGAAGGTCGAAGTGGCGCAGGGCGCTGCCCTGGCGAAGGGCATCCGCGTCCACATCGACCAGATCGACCACCAGTACTCGACGTTCTGGATGAAGCTGACGCTCATCTCGCCCTCGGGCAAGGAGGCCGTGCTGGTCGACCAGGTCGGCAACCTCGCGCAGGACCCGAACCCGAACAAGTACTTCAAGAACGTCACTTTCTCGATGGGCGCGGTAGGCGGCAAGGAGCCGATCAGCGCAGCCGATGCAGCGGCCGAGGACTTCACCGACACCGTCATCGAGCCCAAGACGTCGTTCTCGGTGTTCGACGGCGAGCCGCTCTCGGGTACCTGGAAGCTGCGCGTGACCGACATCTCGGCGCCGCTCGAGAGCCGCCGCTTGCGGACCGGACGCAGCCTCGCGCCGGGACAGATGGCTGAAGTCGGCAACTGGCAGCTCGACACAGCCGGCGCCGTCTGCGGGACCGCGCCCAACGTGGCTTCGGCTGGCCCTGACGCCTGGTTCGGCGCCGACCCGCTGTTCATCGACCCCGACGGCGGCACGTTGGACGCGGGAGCCTCGGTGGACCCCAGCTACGGCGGCAGCATCGCGACGTACCAGTGGGACCTCGACGGCAATGTGGCCACCGGCACCGACGGCTTCGAGGTTTCGCAGCCCGGTGCGACCGTCGCGCTGCCCGGGCCGCTCACGCAGGGCAAGCGCACCATCCGCCTGCGCGTCGTCGACGACAGCGGCAAGACCTCTGCGATCGTCACGCGTGACGTCTTCATCTCGAAGGTGCCGGTGATCTCGTCGATCGTCGCCGACCCGTCGCAGATCATGGCCGGCACGCCGGTCGTCCTGACCGCCTCCGCCACCGACGCGGACCTGCCAAGCGGTCAGACGCTGAAGTACGAATGGGACCTTGACGACGACGGCAGGTTCAACGACGCCACTGGGGAGACCACCCCGAAGTCGTGGCCCCAGAGCGGTCTGCAGGTCGTCCGCGTGAAGGTGACTGACAACGTCGGCGCCTACGCCATCAAGAACCAGGTCATCAACGTGTCGAACACGAAGCCGACCGCCGCGTTCGAGGTCCTGACTACCCCGCTCATTGCTGGCGACGAAGTCAGCTTCACGGCTGCCGGCTCGACCGACGTCGATGGCACGATCGTCAAGTACGAGTGGGACTTCGACGGCGACAACACCGCCGACGTGAGGAACGTGTTCGAGAGCCCGACGCCGGCGTCGCCGCTGGCCAAGTGGACCTTTGCGGAGCCGGGCGAATACGCCATGAGCCTGGTTGTGACCGACAACACCGGTGGCGAAGACCGTCTCGACTTCAACCTCGTGGTGACGGGGCGTCCCGTGCCGATGGGCACGGCCACGCCGACGTCGCCGCTCAAGAACGAGCTCGTTACCTTCAGCGCGGCCGGCTCGCACGACAGCGACGCCAGCGGATCGATCACCAAGTACGAGTGGGATCTCGACGGCAACGGCAGCTGGGAGATCAGCGGCCCTGCAGCGGTCAGTGCGACGAAGTCTTACCCCAACGCCGGAACGATCGTCGCGAAGCTCCGGGTGACCGACAACAGCAATGCGACCGCCACCCAGCTCATCGCGATCACGGTGCGTAACCCCGACGCCCCGCCGGCGCCGACGCCGACGCCGACCCCGACGACGACGCCGAAGCCGAACACGCCGACCGTCGATACGCCGCCGGCCAAGGGCCCTAGCGGCGAAGTCACTCCGCCCGTCCTGCTGGACGTGCCCCCGGCGGTCGACCCCGGCCAGGTGCCGGACCTGCTGAACGTGCCCGGCGATGTGGTCTTGGACCCGGGCGGCTTCCTCCCGGACGGCTTCGCGGCCAAGATCGCCGCCAGCAGCAAGGCCAAGGCGAAGAAGGTCTACAAGAAGGGCATCGCGGTCAAGGTCACGACCAACGACGCCGCGACGATCGCCCTCAAGGTGGTGGTGACTCCGAAGGACGCCAAGCGCATGGGGCTCAAGATCAAGAAGAACACGGCGATCGGCTCCGGCAAGCTCGTGGTCAAGAAGTCGGGCACCGCCAAGTTCGTCGTGAAGTTCGCGAAGAAGTACCAGCGCTACGTGAAGAAGGCCAAGAAGGTCAAGACCAGCTTCCGCGCCGTCGTCAAGTCAGGCACCACGGGCTCTGAGCTTGTGGTCGCCCGCAACGTGACGCTGGTGAAGTAGCGCACGGCTCAACCGACCTCGCGGGCCTGGCCGCCCGCACCCGCAGAGATCCCCGGCCGCCCGATGAGCTCCCTAGCTCGCCGGGCGGCCTCTGCGGTTCTGGGTGGCGTCTGCGCCGCCCTTCAGAGGCCGAGAAGGGCCGTCCTGCGGGCCTGGGGTCTGGACCTGAGGCCCTGGGGTCAGGACCCCAGGCGTTCCGGCCAGCGCCGACGCGACCAGTCGGCCGTCCACCGACCGTCCATATTCGATTCATGCGCTCAAGCGACCCGCTTCACGCCCGATATCTGGAGTGCCGACCCGGCGAAACCACATTCACACGAACCACTTACGTGTCCTAGGAGACTGCATGCGCAATCGACTCTCTGACGAGCAGGGCTTCACCCTCATCGAGCTTCTCGTCGTCATCCTCATCATCGGCATCCTCGCCGCCATCGCTCTGCCGAACTTCCTCGGTCAGCGTTCGCGTGGTCAGGACGCTGCGGCCAAGACCAACGCCCGCAACGCGGTGTCGATGGTTGAGGCTTGCTACACCGACACCCAGGACTACGGTTCCTGCAGGGACACCACGGCGCTGGGCACCAACACGGGCCTGAACTTCGTCACGACCGTGCCGGCCGCTGAAGGCCAGGTCCAGGTGACCTCGGCTGGCACCAACCAGTACAAGATCAGCGCCTACTCCAAGTCGACGGGCACGTTCTCGATCGAGAAGCTCGCCAACGGCACGATCTCGCGTGACTGCGACAAGGCCAGCGTCGGCGGCTGCCCCGCCAGCAAGAAGTGGTAATCACCCATCGCTGAGCTACTTGCCGCTCCGGCCGGACTGTTCCGGCCGGAGCGACAAGCTCCGGCCGCCGCCCCCAAACGGTGCCTTGCGGAAGCGCTCCGCACTCCTCCTACCTGGCCGCTGCTCCGCCTTGAGCGTCGAGCGCGCCACCTCCCAAGCTTCTCCTGCTGGCCTCTGACCTCGGCCGGCGCATTTCTCTTACCCACTCGGCATACGCCCCCCGACCACACGGATTCCCATGCGCAATCGACTTTCTGACGAGCAGGGCTTCACCCTCATCGAGCTTCTCGTCGTCATCCTCATCATCGGCATCCTTGCCGCTATCGCTCTGCCGAACTTCCTCGGTCAGCGTTCGCGTGGTCAGGACGCTGCGGCCAAGACCAACGCCCGCAACGCGGTGTCGATGGTTGAGGCTTGCTACACCGACACCCAGGACTACGG
>JAEZDB010000259.1 GCA_023429855.1 Actinomycetes bacterium | reverse complement strand
GTGCTCGCGAGCCGAAGCTCGCGAGCCCGACGTACCGGCCTAGACGAAGGTCGACGTGTCGCCGCCACCGCCGTTGTCGCCGCCGCCATCGGCGTCGCCGCAGCCGTGGCCGTAGCCGAAGCCGTTGCCGTGCACGGTGTGGCCCTTGCCGGTCTGGTGGGAGTGGGCGTCTTGACCCACGCCGCCGCGCTGCGGGGCCGAGCCGTCGGCGCACACGTGCGGTGCGGGCACGTGGCGGACGGCCGGCGCCGCCGACGCCGTCGGCACGGCAATAACGAAGGTGGAGAGCGAGAGCAGCAGAGCAGAGCGGTTGAGCATTGGGTGCCTCGGAAGGGTCGGGGTGGACGCTGCGTGGTCGCGGCGTGGGCTGTCCATCGGGTTGCTGAAGTGGTTACTCCAGTCCCCAGGGCGCTGGATGGACGGACGGTCGGTTCTCGATATGGATGTCCAGGGTTGCTGCAAGCCCAAACCCAAGCCCGCTGCGGCGCTGGCGGCCTTGGTTCCGGTCACATGTGCGGACCGTTCCTGCAAACCTGACCGGGCTGCGGCGCTGGCGCCGCGCCTTTGCCGCTCGGGCGTGCCGAGTGGGTGCGGCAGCGGAGCGTGAGGCTCGCTGCCGCCGCGCCTAGCTCCCTGGTGGGCAGCGGAGTGCAAGGCGCGGCGGCATCCCGTGAGGGTCGAGACCGTCCGTTGAGACGTCGGTTCGGCGAAAGCTCGCCACCCGGTGTTGCTAGCAGCGCTGCGTCGTTGCGCCGCTGCCATGCCATCGGGCCAAGTCACTGGTAACTCCAGTTTGTGGTTCCTTGTTGGACGGTCGTTTGGTTTCTGGCGCCGCCTTCCCCGGTGGACACCGCTTGCGAAGGGGCGGCGCGTCCGTGGACGCCCGCCAGCTTTGTGCGCGCGCTCACACGCCGGCGCCGCTGGTCAGTATTCTGGACAGATGTCCCGAGTCGCGCGAGCCGCCCTGACGACCGCTGCGCTGATGGCGACCGCCGCCAGCATCGGCGGCCTGATCGCCGCACCGCAGGCGGGCGCCGCCGCGCCAACCGACGTCACCGTCGTCCGCACGGCCTACGGCGTCCCGCACATCACGGCGAACTCGTTCCGCGGCGTCGGCTACGGCTACGGCCGCTCGATCGCGGCCGACAACAACTGCACGCTCGCCGAGATGTACGTCACCGCCGCCGGCGAGCGCTCGCGGTTCTTTGGGCCGCGCGGCACGTACACGGTGGGCGGCAACGGCACGACGGTCACGAACCTCAGCAGCGACCTCGTCTTCCAGCGAATCCGCGACCGCGGCACCGTCGAGCGGCTCGCGGCCCAGGCGCCGCCGGCCGGCCCGCGGCCCGAGGTGGCGGAGGGGCTCCAGGGCTACGTCGACGGCTACAACGACTGGCTCGCGAGCGTCGGCGGCGCGGCCGGCGTGCCCGACCCGACCTGCCGCGGCAAAGCGTGGGTCCGCCCGATCACGCTGATCGACGCGTACCGCCGCGTCCACCAACTGGCGATCCTCGCGTCGACCGGCGCAGCGCTCGAGGGCATCGCCACCGCGCAGCCGCCCGGGACCGCCGGTGGCGGGAACGCCGCAGCGGCTGAGGCGTCGGCGGCCGCGCGCGACACGATCCGCGAGCTCGCCCCCGGCACGCTCGACGAGAACCTCTCGGGCATCGGCTCCAACGCCTACGGCATCGGGTCGACCGGCTCGCAAGACGGACACGGCCTGCTCTACGGCAACCCGCACTTCCCGTGGTCGGGCAGCGAGCGCTTCTATCAGGCGCACCTCACGGTGCCGGGCGTCGCCGACGTGACCGGCGGCTCGCTGATGGGCATCCCGCTGATCATGATCGGGACGACGAAAGGCGTCGCCTGGAGCCACACGGTGTCGACGGCGCGGCGGTTCGTGCCGTACGAGCTGAAGATCGTCCCCGGGCGCCCGACCGCCTACTACGAGAACGGCAAGGTCCGCGAGATGACCGCCGAGCGCGTCACCGTGCAGGCGCTGCAGCCCGACGGCTCGCTCGCACCCGTCACGCGGACGCTGTACTCCTCGCGGCACGGGTCGATGACCACGTCGATCACGGGGCTCAAGCTGTTCCCGTGGGGACGCCGCACCGCGTTCGCGCTGCTCGACGGCAATACCGAGAACTTCGGCCGCCTGGCCAACACGTTCCTCGGGATGAACGAGGCGCAGTCGGTCGACGAGATCGACGCCGCGCTCAAGAAGTTCCAGGGCATCCCGTGGGTCAACACGATCGCCGCCGACGCGGGCGGCACCGCCTACTACGCCGACATCGGCAACGTCCCGGGCATCTCGAACACGCGCGCGAAGTCGTGCCTCACACTCTTCGGCCGCCTCACCGACGGGCTGCAGCGGCTGCCGATCCTCGACGGGTCGCGCACCTCGTGCCTGCCGTCGACCGACCGCGACTCGGCGGCGCCCGGGATCCTCGGCGCGTCGCGGATGCCGTCGCTGCGGCGGACCGACCACGTGTCAAACATGAACGACTCGTACTGGCTGGCCAACCCGGCCCAGCCGCTGCAGGGCTTCCCGCGGATCATCGGCGACGAGCGCACGCCCCGCACGCTGCGCACGCGGATCGGGATCAAGCAGCTGCAGCAGCGCCTCGACGGCACCGACGGCCTCGCCGGCAAGGGCTTCAACCTCGACAACCTGCGCGAGGTCGCGTGGGGCAACCGCGTCTACAGCGCCGAGCTCTGGCGCGACGGCCTTGTGAAGGGCTGCCGGTCGAAGGCCTGCGACGTGCTGCGCGCGTGGAACCTGCGCAACGACCTCGACGAGCCAGGCGCCGTCCTGTGGCAGCGGTTCGTCACGCGGCTTACGAGCACGTCGCCGATTCCGCTGCCGCCGCCGTTCGACCCGTACCGCAAGCGCTTCAACGCGAATGACCCCGTCAACACGCCGAGCGGCATCGTCCAGTCGAACCCGATCGTGCAGTGGGCGCTGGGCAAGGCCGTGTCGGACCTGGGCCACGCGGGCCTGCCGCTCGATGCGACCCTGCGCCGCGGCCAGACGGTCACGCGCGCCGGTGAGCTGATCCCGATCCACGGCGGTCCGGGCGGCAGCGGGCTCTTCAACGTGATCACGCCCGTGTGGAGCTCGACGCGCGGCTACGTCGACGTCGTCCACGGCGACTCGTACGTCCAGGCCGTCCACCTGCGGCCCGGCCAGTGCCCCGAGCTGCGGACGATCGTGACCTACGGCCAATCCGCCGACCCCACCTCGCCGTACTCCACCGACCAGACCAAGCTCTACTCGCGCAAGGGCTGGAACACGCTGCCCTTCTGCGCCGATGACGTCGCGGCCGCCGCGCAGTCGACGACGACCTGGGCGGTGCCGGGGGCCTGAGCCGCGAGACGCCCGCTGCGGCGCCGACGGGCGCCGGTGGGCTCGAGCAACGACGGCGCCGCGGGCCGCCTGGTTGGCCCGAGCAACTGCGAGGGGGCGGATGGGTCGGAACGCGGTGCTGGCAGCGCGTCGATCCGACCCATCCCTGGGCCGCTTGTGGGATGGGTCGGAATGACGCGCCAATGGGGCATGAATCTGACCCAGGCTTGGTTGGACCAAAGCGCACGGGCGACGAGGTTGTCTGGATAGGGGGGCGAACTTTGCTTCGCCACGCCCTCTTATAGATATGGAGACTTTTTCTGGCGTCGCGCCTCTCGGCGTTCCTGGCGAGCCGATCGCGACCCTGCGCGATTGGCGACTAGCGCTGCTGGCGGCTCGCCAGTATGGCGTCGTCAGCCGGGCGCAGCTGGTCGACATCGGTTTCACGCCCGGGGTCATCGCCGACCGACTCGGGTCGGCGCAGTTGCATCACGCCGCGCCGAGCGTCTACGCGGCCGGGCATCCGGGGATTTCTCGGCGCGGCAGGGCGATGGCTGCCCTCCTTCAGGTCGGGCCGGGGGCAGGTCTGTCGCACGAAAGCGCGGCTCGGCTGTGGGGGATGAAGGGGCGCTCGAACGACGGGGCGATCCATGTGAGCGTTGCCGACCGCGGTCATCGCGTCGTGCCCGTGGGCATCGAGCTGCACCGGCCGCGCAATCTCGCTGCAACCGAAGTGGTCTTGCACAAGGGGCTCTTCGTGACCACGCCGGAGCGGACGATTGTCGATCTGGCGGCACACAGTTCGGTTCGAGAGTTGACGCGGATGCTCGAACAGATGGTCACGCAGCTCGAACGTTCGCCCGACAAGCTCCACGAGTGGGCGCATGGGCTCAGCCCGCGCAAGGGCCGAAGCCGCCTCTTCGATGCGCTCGACTGGGTCGCCGGACCAGCCGTGATTCGAAGCGAATTCGAGTCGCTGTTCCGCTCGATTTGTCAGGAGGCTGGTCTGCCGATCGCGCGTACCAACTTCCGGATCGGTGGCTGGGAGACCGACGCGGTTTGGTTCGACGAGCGGGTCGCCGTCGAACTCGACAGTTGGCGGTATCACGGCGGCCGCTGGCAGTTCCACCAGGACCGCCGCAAGGGGCTGGCGATCAGCAAAGCTGGCTTCGAGTTGCTGCGGGTCACGTGGTGGCAGCTCAAACATGAGCAGGCCGAGGTTGTGGAGGCGCTCGGTTACGCGCTAGCCCGGGGACGCGGACGCCGTCTCGCCGCAGCCGCCTGAACGGATGGGTCGGATTGGCGCGCCTATAGGGCATGAATCTGACCCAAGGCTGCAGCCCCCGGCGGGACGGGTCGCTATGACGCGCTCAGGGAGTATGGATCCGACCCACGGGCGGCGGCGGCGCAGTGGCGCGTCGGCGAGGCGGCGGCTCAGGCCGCGAAGGGCGCCGAAGGGCGAATCGGCGAGGTGGCGGCTCAGGCCGCGACGTCGGCGCAGGCGGCGGCTCAGGCGCCGAAGGGCGCGTCGGCGAGGTGGGCGCGAAGCTCCTCGACCGACTCGTAGACCGCGACGGCGCCGGCATCGGCCAGTTCGTCGGCGGAGAACCCGCCGGTGAGGACGGCCACCACGGGGACCTTGGCGCGCTGAGCTGCCTCGCAGTCCCACGTCGAGTCGCCGACCATGACCGACCGCCCGCCGCCGATCTTGGCGAGCGCAGCCTCGATGAGGTCGGGTGCGGGTTTGGTCTGCTCGACGTCGGCCGATGTGGTCCAGTCGTCGACGAGGCCACGGGCGTCGAGGAGGTCGAGGTAGTGGTCGACCTCGCGCTCCTTTGCGCTCGAGGCGAGGACGAGCCGGTGGCCTGCGTCGCGCAGGTCCTCCAGCAGCGCGCGGGCGCCCCGCAGCGGCTCGACCTCCTCGATCGTCGCGAGGTAGAGCGCAGACTCGGCCGCGCGGATGTCGTCGCCGTCGCGCGCGTCGACCTCCTCGCTGAGCAAGTCCTTTACGAGCTGATCGCCGCCCATGCCGATCCGACGGTGGATCTGCCAGATCGGCACGACATGGCCCGACTGGCGAAACGCCCGGAACCACGCCAGCGCATGGTGGTAGTTCGTGTCGACGAGGGTGCCGTCGACGTCGAGGATCACGCTCGAGAGCTCGTTCTTCGCGGCCATGGCTCGGACGCTACGCGCGGCAACGCCGCGCCCGTCGGACAGCGATGGGCGGCGTCTGGGGTGGTTTACCCGTCGCGGGGCCGGGTAATCGGACCCGGTTCTCGCGGTGGGCGGCGTCTGGGGTGGTTTACCCGTCACGGGGCCGGGTAAACCACCCCACATCGCGCCGCAGGGGCTGGCCCGCCGCCGGGGGCCGGCCGCCGCCGGGCGCCGTCGACGCGGTTGACAACCCACATAAGTAAGTGGATACTCACCACCGTGGCGACCTCGACCGACAGCCCTAAGCCTGCCGCTCGGCGCTCCAACAAGCCCGCGCCGCGCAAGCGCGTGCCGGCCGAGGAGCGGCGCGAGGACGTGCTGCGTGTGGCGGCTGAGGTCGTGGCGCGCGACGGGATGCATGCGGCGTCGACGGCCGAGATCGCCAAAGCGGCCGGCATGTCTCATGCGTACCTGTTTCGGCTCTTTCCGACCAAGGAGGAGCTGCTGCTCGAGGTCGCGCGACGCTGCTGCGTCACGATGCGCGACGACATGATCGGCGCGGGGGAGGCGGCGCGCGCGGCGGGCGAGGACCCGCTGGCCGCGATGGGCGCCCGCTGGATCGAGCTGCTCGACGACCGCACGCTGCTGCAGGTGAGCCTCCAGTCGATCAGCGCGGCGCAGGCGATGCCCGCGCTCGGCGAGCAGTTGCGCGAGGCCTGGGAGCTGATCGTGGCCGACATCGAGCGCGTGTCCGGCGCGTCGACCGACGACGTGCGCGCGTTCGTCGCCGAGGGGATGCTCCTCAAGGTGATCTCCGGGCTTGGCGCCGAACAGTCGCCGTGGGTCGAACGGCTCCACGGGGGACCGCTGCCGTGCGGCGCTGCCGAGGTCGCGCGCGTCCTCGACGAAGAGGTGCTCACGAGCGGCTGACCACGCCGCCCGTCGCCCAGAAACCTTCGGCGCCCTCGGGCGCCGCTCCTTTGCCCTGCTGATAAGCAAGCACTTACTTACTTCACGACCATCGAACGAGGAGAACACCCATGAATCCCTCAGATCCGGCCGCGCTCGCCGCCGCTGAAACGCCAAGCACTGTCGATCCGGCCGCCCGCCGCGCCGCTATCGCGACCATCGCCGTCGCCTCGATCGCCGTGTTCATGACGGCACTCGACAACCTCATCGTCGGCGTGGCGCTGCCGTCGATCCGGCTCAGCCTCGGCGGGTCGATGGAGTCCCTCGAGTGGACGGTCAACGCCTACACGATGGCCTTCGCCGTCTCGATGATCGCGATGGCGGCCCTCGGCGACCGCTTCGGACGCCGCCGCGTGTTCGTCAGCGGCATCGCCGTCTTCACCGCGGCCAGTGCGGCTGCGGCGCTCGCGTCGTCGGTCGAGCTGCTCGTCGCGGCCCGCGCGATCCAGGGCCTCGGCGCCGCCGCGATCATGCCGCTCTCGCTCACGCTGATCTCAGGCGCCGTGCCGCCGGAGAAGCGCTCGGCCGCCATCGGCATCTGGGGTGGCGTCAGCGGCCTCGGCGTCGCGCTCGGGCCGGCGCTCGGCGGCGCCGTCGTCGAGGGCATCAGCTGGGAGTGGATCTTCTGGCTCAACGTGCCCGTCGGCATCGTGCTCGTCCCGCTTGTCTTCAAGTTCGTCGCCGAGTCCAAGGGCCCGGAGTCGCGGCTCGACCTGCCCGGCCTCGCGCTCGCCGCCAGCGGCCTCTTCCTGCTCACCTTCGGCGTCGTCCGCGCCCCTGCCCTCGGGTGGGAGTCGGCCACGGTCGCCGGCAGCCTTGGCGCCGCGGTCGCGCTGCTGGCGGGCTTCATCGCCTGGGAGCGCGTCGCACCTGCGCCGATGCTGCCGCTGCGCTTCTTCAGGAGCCGTGCGTTCAGCGGCACCAACCTGCTGTCGTTCGCGATGTTCTTCGGCATCTTCGGCGCGATCTTCCTGCTCAGCCAGTTCTTCCAGGTCGCGCAGGGCCGCGGCCCGTTCGAGGCCGGGGCGATGACGCTGCCATGGACCGCGATGCCGATGTTCGTCGCCCCGATCGCCGGCGCGATCCTCTACCCGCGGTTCGGCGGACGGGCCGTGATGACCGTCGGACTCTCGCTGCAGGCCCTCGCGCTCGCCTACCTCTGGCAGATCCTCGACGCGGGTACCGCGTACCTTGCCCTCGTCCCCGGCTTCATCGCGGCCGGCACCGGCATGGCGCTCGTGTTCTCGCCGTCGGCGTCGATGATCCTCGACGCTGTGCGGCCCAACGAGGCCGGGCAAGCCTCTGGTGCCGCGTCGACGCTGCGTGAGGTCGGCGGTGTGCTCGGCGTGGCGGTGATGGCGACGGTGTTCCAGTCCAGCGGCTCGTACGCGAGCCCGCAGGCCTACGCCGACGGCGTGAGCGCCGCCCTCCCCGTGGCGGTCGCGGTGCTCGCAGCGGGCGCGGTCGCCGCGGCGCTGCTGCCGAGCAAACGGGCGCTGGCGGCGCAGGCGGCCGCGCATACCTTCAGCGATGACGACGCCTTCAGCGACGCAGAGCCTGCCCGCGTCCCCGTGACTGCATAGGCCACGACTTCGGTCGAAGGGCGTTTTTCGGGGCTGAGACCGAACTGGCGACTCAACCGACGCAAGGTCACGGTCGCAACTCTGGGCGGCACCTCGTGTTGCGACCGTTGTGACCTACCCACGTCGCCCGTCCTCCTTCGCCACCCAATCCGCTCGTCGCCAGCGCCGCCACTCCGCGACCGCCGCGGCGACCCTGGGCGC
>JAEZDB010000253.1 GCA_023429855.1 Actinomycetes bacterium | reverse complement strand
AGGCTGCGCTGGGCGAGGGCGGCCTGCCCGGCGAAGCGGGCGAGGGCGGCGAAGCGGGCGAAGGCTCGGGCGAGGGTGACGGCTCAGGCCAACCTGGGAGCGAAGGCGACGCGGGCGGACCCGGCGGAGAGGGTTCGTCGTCGGCGATGGACCTCGATGAGCTGGCTCGGGCCGTGCAGAGCGCGCTCAGCGAGGGGTCGGGCATGGGCTCGGGCGCGCTGCGCGACCTGGTCCGCCTGGCGATCGACTCGGCGAAGCAGCAGGAGTCAGGCGTGGTCGGGGTCGACGTGCAGCGGATCCGCCGCATGCTCGGCATCAACCGCGGCGGCGATGGCGTCGAGCAGCTCTCGGATGCCGCCGTGCGCGAGTTCACCGAGATGCTGCGGCGCGAGCTGGAGGAGCAGCGCACGATGCGCACCGGCGAGATGCCGCCGCAGCGGGCCCTGCAGCAGCTGGGGCGCGATCTGTCGTTCGGGCAGACCACCGACGAGGCCGCGATCCTCAAGGCGATCCACGCGCTGCGCCGGGAGCTGGCGGTCGCCGGCCACAGCCGCCGCGGACCGCGGACGGGCCCGGTCGACCTGCGGCGAACCATCCGCGCCTCGCTCGGCACGGGCGGCGTGCCGGTCGACATCGTCCCCGTGCGCGAGCACCCCAAGCGCCCGCAGCTCGTTGCCCTCTGCGACGTCTCGACCTCGGTCAGCAGCTCGGCCGTGTTCTTCCTGTCGGTGGTCTCGGCGCTGGCCGACGCCTTCGCGCGCCTGCGGACCTGGGCCTTCATCGAGGTCGCCGACGAGGTCACCGAGCTCTGCCTCCAAGCTCAAACGGCCCAGGAACTCGGGCGCCGCATCACCAAAGAGGCGAAAGTCGCCGACATCACCGGTTATACGGATTACGGCCGCGTCTTCAAGCAGCTCGCCGTCGACCTCGAAGACGTCGTCGACCGCCGCACCACCCTCATCATCCTCGGCGACGCCCGCACGAACGGCCGCGACCCCGGCCTCACCGCCTTCGCGTCCCTCGCCTCCCGCGCGGGCCGCACCCTCTGGCTCAACCCAGAGCCCGAGCTCTACTGGGACTACGGCGACTCCGAGTCGACCCGCTATGCCAAGTGGTGCGAGATGCACCGCTGCGCCACGGCGAGCGACCTGGCCGGGATGGCCAAGCTGCTGACCACGAAGTAGCGCGCCGAGGACGCCGTTGCTGGGCGGCAACACCTCGCAGGGCGGCGGGTGGGGCCGCCCTGCGAGGGTTCTCGTATTCGCCACGACGCCAACCGGCTATCAGCGCCGGTAAGGTCGACGAGAAGCAGGGGAGCCGGTGAACCGGCTGAGAGGGCGCTGTCGTTGCGTCGACCCTTCGAACCTGTGGGCTCGCACCCGCGTAGGAAGCCGAAGTTGTCCGTCGCACGAGACAAGCCGCCACACCTGGCGATCCATCACGACCCTGTTGCAGCACCCGCGGACCACGCGCCGCTGCTCTGCGCAACAGGCCTCGCCGCCGGGTTCGGGGCTGAACCCGTGATCGTCGGGGTGGACCTCACCGTCCACCCCGGCGAGACCGTGGTGATCGTCGGCCGCAGCGGCTGCGGCAAGACGACGCTGCTGCACGCGCTCGCGCAGCTCATGCCGGCAACGAGCGGCAACCTCGAGGTCGCGCCGGCCGCGCTCATGCCGCAACGCGACGGCCTGATGCCCTGGGCGTCGGCGCGCGACAACGCGGCGCTGCCACTGCGGGTCGCTGGAACACCCAAACGGGAGGCGCGCGCCGTCGCCGAGGCGCAGCTCGGCGAACTCGGCCTCGCCGACGCCGTCCGTAGACCGGTCGGTCTCCTCTCGGGCGGCATGCGCCAGCGGGTCGCGCTCGCGCGGACGCTGCTCACCGGCCGCAGGCTGCTGCTGCTCGACGAGCCACTAGCCGCCGTGGACGCGATTACGCGCGCTGAACTGCACGGCGTGCTGCTCGAGCACCTGGCCCGCGACGGGCATGGCGCGGTGCTCGTCACGCACGACCTCGACGAGGCCGTGCTGCTCGCCGACCGGCTCTTCGTGCTCGCTCCGCAGGCGGCGAAATCGACTGCCAACACTGGCGACGCGAAACAGGCCATGCCTTCGAGCCGTGAGGCGCGCGAGACCAACGCCGGCCGCGCCAACCCATCGACGCTCCACCCCGGTCCGGCCCTCACCGGGCACCCGGGCCAGCACCTCGAGGAGCGTGGCGGCGCGGGCGTCCGGCACACGCTCTTGGAGCAGCTCGCCGCGTGAGCACCGCGTCGCCGACCATCGGCGCGCGCGTCGTCGCGTTCGTCGCTCCCATCGCCGTGGTGGTGTTCACGCTTGCTCTCTGGCAGCTCTACGTCACTGCGGCAGAGGTCGACCCCATCGTCCTCCCCGCACCGACCGACGTCGCCACCGCCCTGTGGACCGATCGTTCTCTCTTGGTCGAGTCGCTGTGGCAGACGACCCGCGTCGTGCTCCTCGGCTTGGCGCTCGCGGTGCCGTTCGGCGTCGCGATCGCGGCGCTCATCCACCGCTCACCGATCGCACGCCGCGCGCTTGAGCCGCTGCTCGTCGGATCACAGGCCATCCCCGTCCCGGTCTTGGCGCCCCTCGCGGTCATCTGGCTCGGGTTCGGACTCGCGACCCAGCTCGCGATCGTCGTGGTCGTCGCGTTCTTCCCCGTGGCGATTTCAACCCGTGACGCGCTCGCCAACCTCAGCCCCGAGACCACGCTCGTCCTGCGCAACCTCGGCGCCACCGGGCTGCAGCGGCTCCGGTTCGTCGAGCTGCGAGGGGCGCTACCCGGCATCCTCACGGGACTGCGGCTCGCGGTGGTCTTCGCGGTCATCGGCGCCGTCTTTGCCGACGCGACGGGGTCCACCGCCACCACCGCGGCCGACCCGACCTCGACCGGCGGGCTCGGTCGCGTGGTCGACGACGCGATCCCGCAACTGGCGACCGACCGCGCATTCGCTGCCATCGTGCTCTTGATCGCCCTTTCGCTTCTCCTCTTCTGGTCGCTCGGCCTGCTCCAGCGCCTGACCACCCGCCACCGCTCCGGCCCCCGCCCCCTCCGAAGGACTCCATGAC
>JAEZDB010000255.1 GCA_023429855.1 Actinomycetes bacterium | reverse complement strand
CGGCACGCCCAGCAAGGGGGGGGCCGGCAGCGATCCGGTCGGCGCGCTGCCGGCGGGACGCTACGTGCGCCTGCGCGTACGCGACGACGGACCGGGCATCCCTGCCGCAGTGATGCCGCGCATCTTCGACCCGTTCTTCACGACCAAGGCCGCCGGTGACGGCACCGGACTCGGTCTCGCCGCGGCGCAGGCGATCGTCCGCGGCCACGGCGGCGACATCTCAGCCGACAACGTCGCAGCGGGCCCCGGTGCAGAGCTCACGGTGATCCTGCCCGCCAGCGACGCAGCGATTCCTGCGCCGGAGTCCGACAAGTCTTCGGCCGCTGCGGCCCCGCCGACCGCGGTGGAGCCGCGCGTGCTGTTCGTCGACGACGATCCGGCGCTGGCCCGCTTGGCAGAACGGGGTTTGCCGCTGCACGGCTGCGCCGTCACGACCTTTACCGACTCGACGGAGGCGCTCGAAGCGCTGCGCGCCGACCCGTCGGCCTTCGACGCCGTCGTCGTCGACCTCTCGATGCCAGGCATCACAGGCCTCGACCTGATCGAGGCGGCGCGCGAGCTCCGGCCGGACCTCGCGCTCGTCCTCAGCTCCGGCTACCTCACGCCAGCCAACCGCGACCGCGCCGAGCGGCTCGGCGTCGGCGCGATTTTGCCGAAGCCCTGCTCCCTCGATTCGGTCGTCACCGCGATCCGGCAACTCACGGTCGTCGGCCAGCCGGGCAGCCAACCAGCCGAGTAGAGCGACCCCAAGCCGGACAGCCGCGACCAGCCCCGCTACTTGGCTTCGAGCCAGGTGCGTCCGCGGCCGATGTCGACCTCGAGCGGCGGCTCGTGCTCCCACAGGCCGACCATCGCCTCCTGCATGAGCGGGGCGACCTCGTCGGCCAGCCCTTCCTCGCACTCCACGACGAGCTCGTCGTGCACGGTGAGCACGAGGATCGCGCGCTCGCCCTCGCGGTACGGCTCGAGCGCGCGTTCGACGCGCAGCATCGCGAGCTTCAGCACGTCCGACGCGGTGCCCTGGATCGGCGTGTTAGTCGCCAGGCGCTCGCCGAGCTGGCGGACCTGCCAGTTGCGGGCCCGGATCTCGGGGATCTGGCGGCGACGATGCCAGACCGTCTCGACGAAGCCGTGCTCCTGGGCCTGGGAGACCGACGCATCGATGAAGCCCTTGATGCCGGGGAACTGCTCGAGGTAGGCGTCGATGATCTCCTGCGCCTCCTCGCGGCCGATGTTGAGCCGCTCGGCGAGGCCATAGGCCGAGAGGCCGTAGACGATGCCGTAGTTGACCATCTTGGCCTTCGAGCGGTGGCCGCCGTCGAGCTCCTCCGGCGGCAACCCAAACACCTTCGACGCCGTCGCGGTGTGCACGTCTTGCCCCGTGCGGAAGATCTCCTTGAGCGCGTCCTCTCCAGCGAGGTAGGCCAGCAGGCGCAGCTCGATCTGGGAGTAGTCGGCCGAGAGCAGCACGCGACCCTCGGGCGCCACGAAGCAGCCGCGGATCTCGCGGCCCAGCGGGGTGCGCACGGGCACATTCTGGAGGTTCGGGTTCGTCGACGAGAGCCGGCCGGTCGCCGCGATCGCCTGCTCGAACGTCGTGTGCAGGCGCGAGTTGCCGTCGACGAGGTGCGGGAGCGTGTCGAGGTAGGTCTTCGTGAGCTGGTTGAGCTCCCGCCAGCGCTCGATCAGCGGCACGATCGCGTGCTCGTCGCGGATCTGCTGGAGCACACGCGCATCGGTCGAGAATCCGGTCTTGCCGCGCCGCTTGCGCGAGAGACCAAGGTCCTCAAAGAGCACCGCGCCGAGCTGCTGCGGCGACCCGATCGTGAATTCCCTGCCGGCCAAGGAGTAGATGTCTTCCTGGAGCTGTTGGGTCTCGGTCTTGACCTTCTCGGTGATCACCGCCAGCGCCGGGACATCGAGCCGGATGCCGCGCAGCTCGAGCGCGCGAAGCACCGCGATGAGCGGCAGCTCGATGTCGTCGAGCAGGCTCAGCTGGCCACGCTCACCGAGCAGCTCGCGCTGGCGCTCGGCCAGGACCACGAGGCGCGCTGCGTCGTCGGCGAGCGCGTCGCCGGTCGCGATCGCGATGCCCGACTCTTCGAGCAGTTCGGCCAACGGGTAAGCGCGGCGGGCGACGTCGAGCAGGTACGCCCCGAGCAGCGTGTCGTGGAAGAGGTTGGCCGGCACGATCCCGAGCGACTTGGCGTCGTGCGCGATCACCGGGCGTGCTCCGAGCGCCGCGATGACCTCGGCCGCATCCGCGGCGACGCCGGTGACGACCTGGGCGCCGACCGCAGCAGCGAAGCGCGTCTCGGTCTCGATCGCCAGCAGCTCACCCTCGGCAACGGCGGGCGTGTGGATCACCACGGCGACTGGCTGGTCGGCCGGCAGCGACGCGATGCCCGGCACGCCGGACTCCTCGACCGTGGCTTCGATGCGCACGGTGGCCGTCGCCTGCGCCTCTTCCTCCGCGGTGTCGTGGAGGTGGGCTTCCATGCGCCGCAGCGGGTCGCGCAGCTCCCAGCGGCGCATCTGCTCGCGGGCTTTGGAGCGGTCGCCGATCGCGGTCATCGTCTCCAGGACCGGGCCCGGATCGAGGTCGCGCTGCATCGTGGCGAGCTGCTTCGAGATCCGCGCGTCCTCGGCGTGGTTCGTGAGGTTCTCCTTGCGCTTGGCGCCGGAGACCTGGTCGATGTTGGCCAGGACGTTCTCGAGCGAGCCGAACTGCTGCAGCAGCGCGGCGGCCGTCTTGTCGCCGATGCCAGGAACGCCAGGGATGTTGTCGGACGTGTCGCCCTTGAGTCCCCACAGGTCGGGAATCAGCTCAGGTCCGACGCCGTAGCGTTCCAGGACGTCGGCGGCGGCGTAGCGCTTGGTGTCGGTGATGCCGCGGCCGGTCGCCAACACGGTCACCAGACCGTCGTCGACGAGCTGGAAGGCGTCGCGGTCGCCGGTGACGATCGTCGTCTTGATCCCCGCCGCGCGCGTACGTTCGGCGATCGACGCGATCACGTCGTCAGCTTCGTAGCCGTCGATCGCGAGGTTGTGGTACCCCATCGCCTCGACCATCTCGGGGATGTGCACCCACTGTTCCTTGAGGAGGTCGGGGCGGCTCGCGCGGCCTGCCTTGTACTCGGTGTGGATCTCCTTGCGGCCGGAATGGCCTCGATCCCAGACCACGATCGTCGGCTCGTCGCCGTGCTCGTCGATCAGCTTCACGAGCATCGACACGAACCCGAAGATCGCGTTCGTCGGCTCGCCCGTCGAGGTCGCGATCGACTCCGGCAGGGCGAAGAACGCGCGGTAGACGAGCGAGGAGCCGTCGAGCAGCCTCAGCGACGTCGGCGGAGCGGGAGAGGCCGCTTCTGCGGCCAGCTCGTCGATCGCGGCGTCGTCGGTCAGCTCGGTGTCGGGCACGTCGCGGAGCCTACGCGTCCGGGCGGCTGGGAACCGACTGGCGACGGATCCAGCCCAGGCCGAACCAGAGCCAGCCGAAGGCCAGCGCTACGCTCGCTGTCGCGATCAGCGCGCTCAGCTCCGAGAACAGGAAGCTCGCGACCAGCAGCACCGAGGCCGTCATCGCCACCGCGAGGAACAGCAAGCCCAAGATCGCACAGCGCGCTGCGAGGTCGACAATCCGCTCCTTTTCGCCGCGCTGGAAGACGAGGCGGTGATACGCAGCGGGGGTGATGAACAGCGCCGAGCTGAGCGCCGCGCACAGCAACGCGACGAGGTAGACGCCGCGCTCGAACGCCGACGTGTCTTCGAAGCCGTCGGCGAACGGCACCGCCAGCAAGAAGGCGAACAGCACTTGCACGCCCGGCATCGCGACCCGGAGCTCTTGGAGCAGTTCCGAGAGCTGACGGTTCAAGCGCTCTTGCTCATCGTCCGTGCGGTCGGTCGTCGCTGCCATCACCTCGGTTCTAGTGCCAGTTCGGCGGACGCTTCCGTGCGCGACCGGTCACCCGAGCGGTCGGCTCAACAGAACGCCAGCGCGCCAGGCATGGCGCGCGACCGCTCTGATG
>JAEZDB010000242.1 GCA_023429855.1 Actinomycetes bacterium | reverse complement strand
CCCCCCCCCGGCCGGGGGGGGGGGGGGCCGGCGACGTTTCAGGCGTGCGCGGCCTACGTCAGCGAGGCGCAGATGACGAGCGCCACCGCGATCTGGACTGACGCTGAGACGGCCGTCGCCGGGTGGTACGTCTCGTCGGTCACGTGCTGGCCGAGCTTGCCAGGGGTGATCACGTCGAGCACGAGGAACCCGACGGCCTGGGCGAGCACGGCGACGACGCCGAAGATGGCGACCTCGTCGAGGCCGTCCCAGCCTTCGCCGGTGAAGAAGATCGCGAACCACAGCACGAGGCCGAGCGACCCGAGCGTGGCGGCGGTGATCACGGCCGCGTTCTTGTTGCGGTTCATCACGAGCTCGCCGAGCTTGCCGGGAGTGAGGAGGTCCAGGACGAAGAAGCCCAGGACGAGGATCCCCAGACCGACGCCGGTGTAGGCGAGCATCTGGCCAACCAGCTCAAGGGTGGAGGTGTCGGACATGGGTGGGTTCCCTTCGGGAGTTGCCGTGTGAGCGAGCAGCCTGGGCGGCTGCTCAGCCCTCGATGATGTGAGGGACGAAACGGGATTGGTTGTTGGTGATGTAGCCGGTGGATTCGCGGATGCCGAGGCCCTGGGGCTCCATGTCGACGGTCCACACGCCGAGGACGGGTCGGCTGCCACCGTAGTTGCCGAGGTCGACGTACTCCTGGATCACGTAGCCCTCCGAGCCGTACTGCTCGTCGGGGCCGGTCTCGACGACCTCGCCGTCGATCACGATCGTGGTGTTCGCGCCCTCGCGGGCGAAGATCGGCTTGGTCACGTAGGAGGCGAGGTCTTTGGGCTCTTCGCCGGCGAACCAGGCGGGCAGCAGGTTCGGGTGGCCTGGATTGAGCTCCCAGAGGATGGGGAGGATGCCCTTGTTGGCCCAGAGCAGTTTCCAGATCGGCTCGATCCACTGCGTCTTGCCGGGGCCGACGCCCATCCGCTCGATCGCGGGCCCGGCGAACTCCTGCTCGAGCATCCACTCCCACGGGTAGAGCTTGAACGCGGTCTTGACGGCGTGGCCTTCGTGGTCGACGAAGCCCTCGTCGGGCAGCAGGCCCAGCTCCTCGATCGGCAGCAGCGTCGTCTTCAGCCCAGCCTCACGCGCCGTGTGGAGCAGGTACGCGGTCGTCATAAAGTCCTCGCCGGACCGCTCGGCGTGCGAGTGCATGAAGTGCGCCTCGCCGTCGGGGATCCGCAGACCCTCACGCAGCTCGGTCCAGCGCTCGATGAGCGCCTCGTGCACACGGTTCCACTGGTCGGCCTCGTCGCCGAACACCTCGCGCATCCAGTGCCACTGCACGGCCGTCTCGACCAGGCAGGTCGGGGTGTCGGCGTTGTACTCCAGGAGCTTGAGGTCGCCGGTGGCGTAGGCGAAGTCGAACCGGCCGTAGAGCATCGGCGGCTCGGACTCCCACGTCTCGCGGATGCGGGCTGCCGCGAACTCGGGGATACCCATCTTCGCGAACAGGTTGTGCTCGATCACGTGGTCGCCTGCGGCGACGAGGAGCTGCATCAGCTCACGCGCGACCCGCTCCATCTCGAGCACCTCGTCCATTCGGAGCACGTAGTGGTGCTCCTCGTCCCAGTACGAGATCGTCTCGCCGCTCGGAAGGTCGGTCCGCCAGTAGACGAGGCCTTGGGACTCGATCGTCTTCTGCCAGTCCGGGCGAGCGGTACTGGTGCGGCGCTGCATCAGCCGCCGCCGGAGCTCCCGCTGCTCTTGGCGACTGCGACGCCGATACCGCCTGCAGTGGCCGCGCCGAAGCCGCCCTTCTTGGCGAGGGCGCCCTTGTTGCTGGAGGCGATCTTCTCCGACGCCTTCTTGATCTTGGAGCCCTTGACGATCTTGCCGGCCTGGTTGGCCGCGATGAACGACCAGAAGTAGGTGCCGTCGTTGAAGTCGTCGTTGCAGTAGCTGTTGTCGACGACGGTGTCGGTGCCGTCGACGCAGTAGGCGACCTCGTCCTCGCCGCAGCCGGCCAGGAACGCCAGCGACATCACCGGGATCGCGCCGAGCGCGATGGTCTTGCTGCTCCTCTGGGCCATGCGGTGGTGCTCCTGCTGCTGATCGTCGTACGCGGATGCGCCGTTGCCCGAGCGGGGTTGGCGCGCAGCGGCATGCTACCCCCTGGCGTGGGCGTGGGAAACGCCGGTGGCCAAGTTCACCGGTGACCGCGCGGCGCGGTTCCCAGCCGCCGCGCGATACTTGGTGTCGTATGCCGATCGAGTCCACGTTCCCGCAAGTCGCCCTCGTGATCCTCGACGGGTGGGGTCTGGCACCCGCGGGGCCCGGTAACGCCGTCAGCCTGGCCAACACGCCCGTGATGGACGGCCTGTGGGCGTCGGGTCCGCGGACCACGCTGACCGCGAGCGGCCCGGCCGTCGGCCTGCCCGAGGGTCAGATGGGCAACAGCGAGGTCGGCCACCTCAATCTCGGCGCTGGCGCCGTGATCAAGCAGGACCTGACCCGCATCGACGAAGCCGTCTCGACTGGTGCGCTAGCGCAGAACCCGGTGCTGCGCGCCGCGTTTGAGGGCGCGCCGCGCGTGCACCTCGTCGGGCTCGTCTCCGACGGCGGCGTGCACTCCGGCTGGGACCACATCAAGGCGCTGATCGGCCTTGGCGCTGAGCTCGGCGCGGCCGACGTCGTGGTCCACGCCTTCACCGACGGCCGCGACACGTCGCCGTCGGGCGGCAAGCAGTACCTCGCACAGGTCCAGGAGTGGTGCGACGCCTCGGGCGGCGCTCGCATCGGCACGGTGATCGGCCGCTACTTCGGCATGGACCGCGACCAGCGCTGGGAGCGCACCCAGCAGGCCTACGACCTGATCGTGCACGGCATCGCCGCCCACCACGAGGCGACCGCTGCCGAAGCGATCGCAGCGGCCTACGAGCGCGGAGAGACCGACGAGTTCGTCACGGCCACCACGGTCGGCGACGAAGCGACGATCCGCCCCGGCGACTCCGTGATCGGCTTCAACTTCCGACCGGACCGCGTACGCCAGATCAGCCTCGCGCTGGCCGACCCGGCGTTCTCCGAGATCGAACGCGACGGCGCGGCCCCGATCGACCGCTACGTGACGCTGACCGAGTACGACGAGACCTACCCGTACCCGATCGCCTTCCCGCCGGCCCGTCCCGACGTGACGCTGCCGAAGGTGATCGCCGAGCACGGCGGCGGGCAGCTCCACGTGGCCGAGACGGAGAAGTACCCGCACGTGACGTACTTCTTCGCGGGCGGCGAAGAGCAGCCGGAAGAGGGCGAGCAGCGGGCGGTCGTGGCCAGCCCCCGCGACGTGCCGACCTACGACCTCAAGCCCGAGATGAGCGCCAGCGGCGTGGCCCAGGCGTTCATCGACGGCTGGAAGCAAGACAGCCCGGTGTTCGGCGTCATCAACTTCGCCAACGCCGACATGGTCGGCCACACCGGGTCGATCCCGGCGGCGACGGCGGCCGTCGAGTTCGTCGACGCGCGCCTGGGCGAGATCATCGAGACCGTGACCGCCTCGGGCGGCGCCGTGATCGTGACGGCCGACCACGGCAACGCCGACGAGATGCTCGAAGACGACGGCTCGCCCGACACCGCGCACTCGCTCAACCCGGTGCCGGTCGTGTTCGTGGGCGCCGGCATCACCGCCGCGGGCGATCCCGAGACGGTGACGCTGACGGGTCCGAACGGGCTGACCTCGACCGTCGAGACCACCGGCCGGACGGGCATCCTGGCCGACGTCGCTCCGACGGTGCTGGCCCTGCTGGGCTACACGCAGCCGCCGGAGATGACGGGCACCTCGCTCGTCTAGGAGGCGAGCTTGGCGGCGATTGCGGCCAAGCGCGCACCCTGAGCCTTGGCGGCGGCGATCGTCGCGTCGTCGAGCGGCCCGGTGAGGGCGCTCACGCCATACGGCGTGCCCGTGCCGCTGGCGGCCTCGCTCGTGTAGCCAAGGGGCACGATGATCGAGCCCCAGTGGTAGAAGGTGTTGCTGATCGCGAGCGCAGTCGACTCGTGGCCGCCGTGCGTGGTCGACGCCGAGGTAAAGGCCGTCGCGGCCTTGCTCGCGAGCGCGCCCTGGGCCCAGAGCGGACCGGTCTGGTCGAGGAACTGCTTGAGCTGCGCCGTCGGCAGGCCGAAGCGCGTGGGGGAGCCGATGGCGAGGCCGTCGGCCCAGACGAGGTCGTCGTTCGTCGCCTCTGGCACGTTCGGGTGCACCTCGTCGACGTGCTTCTGCCAACCCTCGTTCGACGCGATCGCCTCGGCGGGCGCGAGCTCCTTCACGCGCCGCAGGCGGACCTCGGCGCCCTCGGCCTCGGCGCCGGCGGCGATCTGCGTGGCCAGCTCGTGCACGGTGCCGGTAGCGCTGTAGTAGATGACGGCGATCTTGGTCATGGCGACTCCCTCAGAAGGTTGGTGCGCGCCGCTTGGTTGACGGCGCAACGACCGCGACTATAGTCGGACCGCGGTCCGCTTAGCTCGTTCGGCGTGAACGGACCCGGTCGCCGGCAGGGTGCCCAGGGGCGCATCTCGTCGCACTGAAATACCGCGCGTTTCCCATTTGCAGCCGCTGAAGACGCTTTGACTTTTCGGTTGGTCGTATGCGAACTGCTTGCCCAGCGTCCTCCAATGCGGTTGAATGCCGCCGTGCCCCGTTCGACGAAGGTTGTTGCCTTCGCCGCGGTTCCTCCTATAGTTGATTGCGGATGCAACGATTTGGCCTTGACTACGGATGGCTTGCTGGCGGTTTTGTTCCCGCCCCGCTTGTCTCCGCACCGACCGGAACCGGCCCTGTGCCGGGCGTTCCGGCTGCGGCGGTCGTCGAGCCCGAGCGCATTCCCGACGGCGCCGACGACCAGCTCACGGCCGACGAGTACAACGCCTGGCGCGGCTTTCTTCGTTCGCACCAGGCGCTCTGCCGCGTACTCGACGAGGAGCTGCAGCGCGACACCGGCGTGCCGTTCGTTCATTACGACGTCCTAGTCCAGCTGTCGAACGCCGGTGGTCGCCTGCGCATGCGCGACCTCGCCGGCCGCCTGCTGGTGAGCCGCAGCGGCGCGACCCGTTTGATCGACCGCATGGAGCGCGACGGCCACGTGATCCGCGAGCGCTGCTCGCAAGACGGTCGAGGCCAGTATGCGGTCCTCACGAGCGAGGGGCTCAAGGTGCTCGAGCGTTCGCGGCCCACGCACCTGCGCGGTGTGCGCCATCGCTTTCTCTCGCAGGTCGACGACGACCAGCTGATGGCGATCGGCGCCGCGTTTACCCGCGTGCTGCGCGAGCTCGAGCGCGAAACCGGCGAGTCGCTGCTCTAGCGTCGCCGGCGCGGCCGCCCCGGCCGGGCTTGCGTCCGACTTCGCCTTCCGCGGCCTGCGCTAGCCCGACCGCATAAGCTCTCGCGGGCATGCCGCGCCCCTGCTTCGAGATCACCGACCGCGACCCTGAGACGCGCGGCCGCGCAGGCGTGCTGACGACCGCGCACGGCACCGTCCGCACGCCGGCGTTCGTGCCGCTGGCGACCAAGGGCACCGTGAAGGCGCTCGAGCCCCGCGACATCCGCGAGCTGGGCTACGACATGGTCCTCGGCAACACGTTCCACCTGATGACGTCGCCCGGCAAGGCGCTGGTCCGCGACTTCGGCGGCCTCCACGACTTCATGCGCTGGGACGGGCCGATCATCACCGACAGCGGCGGCTTCCAGGTCTTCTCGATGGGTCACGGGACGATCGCCGACGAGGTCAAGGGCCGCTCGACGAGCGCCAACCGCGACGGCAAGACGCTCGGCATCACCGAGAAGGGCGCGAGCTTCCGCTCCTACCTCGACGGCTCCAAGCAGTTCCTCTCGCCCGAGGAGTCGATGGACGTGCAAGCGCACCTCCACAGCGACATCGCGCTCGTGTTCGACGAATGCACGCCGTTCCACGTCTCCAAGAACTACACCGACAAGTCGACCCAGCGCTCGCACCGCTGGCTCGAGCGGTGCCTTGACTGGCACGCCGAGCACGGCCCAGACGACCAGCTCGTCTACGGCATCGTGCAGGGCGGCGTCTACGAAGACCTCCGGACCGACTCGGCGCGCGTGATCGCCGAGAGCCGCTGCGACGGCATCGCCATCGGCGGGTCGCTCGGCGAGAACAAGCCCCAGATGTACGAGGTCGTCGAGTGGACGACGGGCGTGCTTCCCGAGGACCGGCCGCGCCACCTGCTGGGCATCGGCGACGTCGACGACCTGCTGCGCGGCGTCGAGCTCGGCATCGACACCTTCGACTGCGCCATGCCGACCCGCCTGGCTCGCCACGGCGTCGCGATCGTGCCCGACCCGAAGAAGCGCTGGCGGGTCGACCTGACCGGCTCGCCGTTCCGCGGCGACACCGGGCCAGTGCTCGACGGCTGCCCGTGCCCGCTGTGCCGCGAGGGCTTCAGCCGCGGCTACCTGGCCTACCTGCACCGCACGAAGGAGCAGACGGGTCCGCGCCTGCTCACCCTGCACAACCTCGCCTACATCGCGCGCATGATGGCCGACCTGCGGTTGGCGCTGGCCGATGGCGACCTCACGCAGCGCATCGCGGATCTGCGGGCCGGCGACACGCCGCGTGTGTTCATGGCGCCCGACGGCACGCCGTACCCAGGTGCGCCGCCCCAGGGCGCGCCGGTCGCCAGTGCCTGACGCACAACCCGGCTTCCGGAAGGGCGCGTAGGGTTGGCAGGCCGATGCCCGCCGACAAGTCCAGCGAAGACAGCCGGCCACGGGCCGACGCCCGCCGCAACCGCGACAAGATCCTCGACGCCGCCGCGCTCACGCTCGGCCGCAACGCCGACGCGTCGCTCGCCGACATCGCCGACGCGGCGGGGCTCTCTCGCGCAACCGCCTATCGCCACTTCGCCGACATCGAGGCGGTCCGCGCGGCGCTGCTCGAAGAGGCCGGACAGGTGGGGCGCGTCTTCCTGCGCGACCAACTCGTGCCGCTGCTCGAGGACAACGACGGCGAACTCACGGTCGACGACCTCCTTGGGATCATGCGCGCCGCGCTGCCGCTGCGCCACCGCTGGACAGCGGCAATCTCAAACGAGCCGGTGCCTGATGAGGGTTTGATCAAGATGTTTGCTCCGATGGGCCGGGCGCTGTTTCGGCGCGGGCAGTCGAGCGGATCCTTTCGGGCCGACCTCGACCCCGACGTGACGAGCGAGGCGATGATCGCCCTCTCGCTGTATGCGGTGCGGCGCGTGCATGCCGACGGCCTCGAGATCGAGCGCGCGCTCGACATCATGCGGCCGTTCCTCGACGGGCTCCGCGGCCCGGGGACGCCCACATGATCTGCGACGCCCGTCTGACCTGAACCCGGTCTCCTGAGACGCAGACGGTCGCCGCGCCTTGCCGATAGGCCCTGTTGGCGCAGGGGTTTTCGGTCTGCCGGCGCCGTCGGCAGCGCTCGGTCGGGTCGCCGCGGGGGATGGGCCTCGACGTCTGCTCATGCTTCGCTGCCTGGCACCGCGTGATCCCCGTCACGCATCGTGACCGCGTGCCAGCTGTTCCTTTGGCCCCGGTCAGGTCCCCCTCAGGAGCGTCACCAGTCCATGTCCGATCCCCAGATCACGCGCCGCACCCTGATCGCCGGTGCGGCCGCTGCCGGCGTCGCTGCGTCGCTCCCGCGAACGGCCTTCGCGGCCCGCCAGGTGCCGACTCGCGAGCTGCGTCGCCCCGTCGTCGTGCTCGGGTCGGGGTTCGGCGGGTCGATCACGGCGCTCCGCCTCGCGGAGGCCGGCGTGAGCGTGACGATGCTCGAGCGCGGACGCCGCTGGCCCGTCGGGCAAAAGGGGACCTTCCCAGGGGTCGGCACGATGGACTACCGCGCGGTCTGGCTCGGGTCGGGGTCGTCGATCGTACCCGGCCTCAAGCCGCTCTCCGACCGTCGCAAGTACACCGGGCTTGTCGAGGCGATCCAAGGTCGCGGCATCGTGGTGGCGTGCGGGGCCGCTGTCGGCGGCGGCTCCCTGCCCTACCACGGCATGTCGGTGCAGCCGCGCGGTGACCTCTTCGAGCGCGTGATGCCTGCAGCGCTCGACTACGAGGAGTTCGACGCGCGGTGGTACCCGAAGGCAGGGGCCATGCTGAAGATCGGCGCGATGCCGCAAGACGTGCTCGACTCCGAGCAGTACAGCGCGAGCCGCACCTGGCAGCAGTTCGTCGCCAAAGCCGGCCTGCCGCCGGCGAAGCCGCTGCCGATGACCATCGACTGGGACGTGGTGCGCCGCGAGATCCGCGGCGAGCTGCGGCCCTACTTCTCCAACGGCGACGTGCTCTTCGGCGTGAACGGCCCCGGCAAGCACTCGCTCGACACGAACTACATCCCGGCGGCTGAGGCGACCGGCAAGGTCGAGCTGCTTCCGCTGCACCACGTGCAAGACATCACGCGCGACCGCCGCGGCCGGTGGGTCCTCGCGATCAACCGGATCAACCACAACGGCACGGTGCTGGAGCGCATCACGCTCACGACCGACGCGCTGTTCCTCGGCGCCGGTTCGCCCAACACCACCAAGCTGCTCGTCAACGCCGCCGGCCGCGGCACGATCACGGGCCTGCCCGACGACACCGGCCAGTTCTGGGGCACCAACGGCGACCTGATCGTCGGCCAGGTGCTGCCCAAGCCGATGGGCGGCCTCGGGGGTCCTGCGAGCGTGGCGAGCTGCGACTGGGACGACCCCGCGGGCCCCGTCACGGTGCTGTTTGCGCCGGTGCCGCTGACCCGCGGCAAGACGAACCCCTACATGCAGACCGTCGCCATGTACATCCCCGACAAGCTCGGCAAGTGGGTGTACGACGGGCGCAAGGACGACGCGATCGTCGAGCTGCCCGGTGCGCTGCGGACCCCGGCCGCGGCG
>JAEZDB010000176.1 GCA_023429855.1 Actinomycetes bacterium | reverse complement strand
CCGCCCCCCCGGGCGGGGGGGGTCCCCCCCCGACGCCGAGACGCAGCAGCTGGAGGTCGCGCAGACCGCGCCGCTGCCGCGCATCGGCCTTGATCGCGTCTCGCGGCCGTTCTCCGCCGTCACGGCGACCTCGATCGAGGAGGTTGGCACGAAGCGCCGACCAGACCACGGCTTTCGCCCCGTGATCACGCTGCAGACCGGTGAGCGCATCGTGCTGCGGCTCCAAGCCACTGAGCAACAGGCGCAGAACGTGGTCGACCACCTCGTCCGCCTCGGGCTCCCTGGGACGTCGCGCGCGGCACTGCGCGAAGCGGCCCTCGACGCGCCGCCGCCGACGACCTGGCTCTGACGAACCGCCCCGGCCTGAACGTACGAAAGTGGTCGCTATTGCGACCACTAAATCCCGTTCAGTCTGGGCGCTAGACGGGCAGGTAGGGGATGTCCCAGTAGATCGCTGCGGCCGCTGCGGCGCCCGCGGCGAGCACGCCGGCCACGATCGCCAGGATCCGCTGCGTCTTGGTCGTCTCCGACGCCTTCTGCTTGGCGGCGTCGGCCTGATCGAGGGCGCGATCCAGCAGCCGCTCCGCCGACGCGAACTCGAGCGCCAGCAGCGTGAGGCCGATCGGGATGACGACGAACGCCGGGCCCGGCAGCAGCAGCATTGCGACGCCGGCGAGGATCACCGTGAATGACGCCAGCAGGTAGACGCCACGCACGATCGGGTTGCGCTGCTTGTGGCGCGCGCGCCGCTCACGCAGCTCGGCGATCAGCGGCCGAACGGGCTTGTCGCCCTTGGGCTTCTTGGCAGCAGATTCAGTCGACGGATCGACCGACGGCTCGGGCGCACTCATGCCCGGCAGGCTACCCGCAGCGGCTACCGGTTGGTGGCAGGCGGCGTGGTCGCCGGCGGGGTGACCTTGATGCGAGTCTCAGCGGTGGCCCATGGGTCGCCGGGCGTCAGGATCTTGACGCCGAGGGTGGCGTTGATCAGCTTGGCGATCTCGGGGTTGATCGCGAGCTTGTACTTCGCGATCACCAGCGTCGACGTCTTCTGCACCGAAGTCACCGTGACGGTCGACATCGGCATCGTGAACGGTAGCGGCATGCCGTTAAACACGGGCGTCGCATCGATCACGCCGGAGACGGGCGACTTGGCGGTCGTCTTGATGACGAAGTCCTTGAAGCCGAAGCGCATCGCCCCGAGCTTGAGCTCGAAGCCACCCTGGTGCTTGAGCGTGCCGACGAACTTGTCGTTCATCTTCGTGGCGTTGACCACCGGGTAGTAGAGCCCGGCGGTGCCGCCCTTGGCCGCGCCCTTCGGCGTGACCTTGATCTTCGCCACGTTGAGGGCGGTGGTCAGCAGCGGGTTGACGTTGATGACCGTCTCGTTCGGGGCCGGCACGGCGGCTGCCGGCGAGGCGCCAGCCGAGAACACCACGGCGAACGCGGCGAGAAACGAGAGGACTACGCGCGTGGACGTGGCGCGCAGCGGAGACAGACGGGACACGGAACGGAGCTTACCGATCCGTGTGACGTATCTCCACTGTTTGGCATAACGGGCGCCGATCACATATCGGCGCCCGTGATCGCCAGGTCAGGCCTAGACGGCCTGAGAATTCTCGATAAAGAGCGGCAGCCCGGAGAGGTCGGACGGGTCGTCGATGTCTTCGAACGACTCGTAGCGGCCGGAGAGGACCTTCTGCGCGAACGCGTAGTTGGCGTCGTCGGAGTTGTCGAACAGCTCCGAGAAGAGCGCCTCGGCGCGGTCGCGGGCCTGCGTCGCGAAGATGTCGGCCAGCTCGCGGGCCTCCGCGGCGCGCTCGGGCTGCTCGGTCTGGAGCGTCTGCGCGTAGACGACGGCGGCGGAGATCGCGAAGAGCTCGGCGCCGATGTCGACGATGCGGCCCAGGACCGACTGCTTCTGCTCCAGCTTGGCCTGGTAGCGCGAGATCGCGTAGAAGGTCGAGCGGGCGAGCTTGCGCGAGGCACGCTCGGCGTAGCGCAGGTGCTTGGCGTTGTCGCCGAACTCCGCGAACGAGCGCGGGTCGTTGCCCTTGCCCGTGGCGAGCTTCGGGTACCAGCCGGCGTAGAACTTGGCTGCGCCAGCGCCGCCCTTGAGCTTGTCGACGAGGGCGGCCTTCGGGTCGATCGCGTCGCCGGCGACGGCGAGGTGCTGGTCGACGGCTTCGCGGGCGATGATCAGGTGCATGATCTCGGTGGAGCCCTCGAAGATGCGGTTGATCCGGTTGTCGCGGAGCATGCCCTCGGTGTTGACCGGCTTCTCGCCACGCGCCTTGAGCGACTTGGCGGTCTCGAAGCCGCGGCCGCCGCGGATCTGAATCAGCTCGTCGGCGATCTGCCAGGCCAGCTCGGAGCCGTAGAGCTTCGCGATCGCGGCCTCGATGCGGATGTCGTTGGACTTGTCGTCGGCCAGGCGCGCCGACACGTCGAGGACGGCCTCGATGCCGAACGTGGAGCCGGCGATGAACGCGACCTTCTGGGCGACGGCGTCGTGCTTGCCGACGGCCTTACCCCACTGGATGCGCTGCGAGGCGAACTCGCGGGCCTGCTTCGTCGCCCACTTCGAGGTGCCGAGGCAACCGGCCGGCAGCGCGAGGCGGCCGGTGTTCAGCGTCTGGATGGCGATCTTGAGGCCGGCGCCCTCGCCGCCGATCAGGGCGTCGTTCGGGACGAAGACGTCCTTGAGCTTGGTCTGCGAGTTCTCGATGCCGCGCAGGCCGAGGAACTCGTTGCGGTGCTCGACCGTGACGCCCTCGGTGTCGTAGGGCAGGATGAAGGCCGAGACGCCGCCCTTGTGGCCTTCGGACTTAGGGACCTTGGCCATCACGACGACGACGTCGGCGATCGCGCCGTTGGTCGCCCACAGCTTGCGGCCGTTGATGAGGTAGCCCTTGCCGTCCTCGGTCGGCACGGCGGTGGTGGCGACGCGCGCCGGGTCGGAGCCGACGTCGGGCTCGGTCAGCAGGAACGCCGAGATGTGGGTGCGCGCGAGCTTGGGCAGCCACTCCTTCTTCTGCGCCTCGGTGCCGGCGATGCGCAGCGGCTCGCCGAGACCGATTGACTGGTGGGCCGAGAGCAGCGCGACGAGCGAGCCGTTCCAGGCCGCGACGATCGACAGGGCCTTGAGGTAGTAGACCCAGGAGAGCCCGAGGCCGCCGTACTCCTCCTTGACCTTCATGCCCATCGCACCAATGCGCTTGAAGCCCTCGATCACGTGCTCGGGGATCTTGGCGTCGGCCTCGATGACCTCGGGGTCGACCTCGTCCTTCAGGAACTGGCGCAGCTCGGCGAGGAACTTCTCGCCCTTCTCCACGTCTTCAGCCGGGAGCGCCGGCTGCGGGTAGATCAGGTCGACGTCGAGGTCGCCCATGAAGACGCCCTTGCCGAAGCTGGGGAGCGTCCAGTCGGTCTCGCGCGCCGCCTCTGCGACGTCGCGTGCTTCTTGCTCGGTGACCTGGGTCATGGGAGGCGTGGGCCTTTCCGTCTCTGCGGGGAGATCGAAGTGGAGTCTTGAGCGACCGCCGGCACCTGCCTTCGGACGCACGAAAAACGGCAGCCGGGCGCCGATCGACACCCGGATCCCGCAGTCCTGCTGCAAAAAGTACCGCCTAGCACCGGGTGCCAGGGTGACCGAACGCACGCTCGGTAAGGAAGGTGGCGCGGCCTTGCAC